>JACCZL010000537.1 GCA_013695975.1 Chloroflexota bacterium | reverse complement strand
GACTCGGCCGCGCCATTGGCCGGCCGGGCGCGCTTGGGGGCCGGCCCGCCCGCCGGCTTCGGGCGGCCGGCCGCCGCCTGTCCCGGACCCATCATCCGGGCGACGACGTTCGCCCCATCACCCGGCTTCAAGAGGCCGAAGTTGTACGGTCGGTCGTAGCCGGCCTTGAACACCGTCGTGTCGAGGACGCGGAAGGTCGCTTCATCGCCCTGCGGGGTCCGAACCGTAAAGAGGGCCGGCTCCGTCGAGATCGTGGTGACCTCCCCAATCACCCGGCGAGCAGGCTTCGGAACGGCCCCCGGCTTGGCCCCCGGTCCGGTCGGCTCGGCGACCGGCGGGGCCGGGCCTTCAAGCACCGGCCCGGCCGAGTCGGGCGAGCCTTCCAGGACCGGCCCGGCCGGATCGCGCGGGATCATCGGCGGGGCGTCATCGTCCTCCTGCGACGCTGGCGAGGCGGCGCTCGGCGCCGTGGTGACCAGCGGCCCGCTCGCGGCGCCGGAGGCGGCGTAAAAGGCGCCACCAACCCCCAGCCCACCGGCGATGATCCCGGCGACCAGTGGGCGCCAGTAAGAGTAACGGCGTGGTTGCATTGGGCTGCACTCCCGAGTTTGTCTTGGCGGCCGCGGCGGCCCGACGCGGGCGTCACCCAACGCGTCGGAGCGCGCGATCGCGGCCTCCACGATCAATCCTACCCGCCAAACGTCAACCTACTGTTGTCAGAGTGTTAAGGAATTTCAATGGAACGCGGGCCGCTATACTGGACCGAGGAGGGACGAGCGATGGCAGTTCGCCGCGGGGTCCGCTTCCGCGCCGACGACATCTGGGACACGCCCGACGACGGCGACCGCTACGAAGTCATCGACGGGAGGCTGTACGTGTCGCCACCACCGATCCTAGTGCATCAGAACGCATCCGGCGTGCTGTATTTCTATCTCGTGCAGCATGTCCGTCAGTGGCGCCTCGGAGGGAAGGTGTACGCGGCGCCAGTGGGGGTGGTGCTCGACGACGAGAACGGGCTCCAGCCCGATCTGGTCTACATCTCACGCGAGCGCGCCGGCATCCTCGCAGAGCGCGGCATCGAGGGCGCGCCCGACCTGGTGGTCGAGATCCTGTCGCCGAGCACGCGTGGCCGCGACCGCGGAATCAAGATGCGCCGCTACGCCGCGGCCGGCGTCTCGTACTACTGGGTCGTCGATCCCCGCACCCGGACACTCGAGGAGTATCTGCTCGTCGAGCAGGGCTACGAGCTAGTCGGCAGCCACGGTCCTGGTAGCATCTTTCGGCCAGCCCTCTTCCCCGGCCTCGAGATCCCGATCGACGACCTCTGGGCGTGACCGCCGCGTCGGTCGACCGCCAGGTGACGTCTTCCGCCACGCCGTTGTGCCGATACGCTTCCTTCTTGTCGTGCATTCGTAGGAGACGCTACTGGCAGCGACGATCTAGTCGGTGGATGTGCGCGTCTTCACCAGCTCACCAGCGTTCCTGCTCTGCCGGTCCGACGATGTGCTAGCCTGTTCGGGCCCGCGGCCGTCGGCCCGGAGCCCTAGTAGGAGGCGCGCCATGCCATCGGTCGGTCGCGCGGCGGTGCTGTAGGAAGCCGGCCAGCCGCTGGTGTTCAGTGAGTATCCGGTGCCGGAGCCGGAGCCGGGCGCGGCGCTGGTCCGGATCAGCCTGGCGAACGTGTGTGGCTCGGACCTCCACATCTGGCGCGGCGAGCTCGACCCTCGCAAGCGGGGCTGGCCCCTGCCGCGGCACCAGGGCCACGAGAGCACCGGGCGGATCGAGGCGCTCGGCGAGGGCGTGCGCGTCGACTCCGACGGCCAGCCGCTGGCTGTCGGGGACCGAGTCGTCTACCGCTACTTCTTCCCTTGCGGGCGGTGCAAGAACTGCCTGAACGATCGCAGCCGGGCCTGCCCGACGCGCTACGCCTTTAACACCTCGGCCGAGCAGTGGCCCCACTTCAACGGGGCCTTTGGTGACTATTTCTACCTTCGGCCGAACCACACCGTCTTCAAAGTGCCGGACGATATCTCCGACGACTTGCTGGTGGGCGTCAACTGCGCCTTTTCGCAGGTCGTGTGTGGGCTCGACAGCGCCAGGCTAGGGATGGGCGAGACGGTGGTGATCCAGGGCGCCGGCGGGCTGGGCCTGTACGCGATCGCCGTCGCGCGCGAGCGGGGGGCCGGCCAGATCATCGTCGTCGACGGCGTGGCCGAGCGGCTCGATCTGGCTGAGTCGTTCGGGGCAGATCACCAGATCGACATGCGCGAGCTGCCCGAGCCGGAGGGGCGCGCCCAGCGGGTGCGCGAGCTGACCGGCGGCTGGGGCGCGGAGGTGGTGGTCGACGTGGCCGGCTTTCCCCAGGTGGTGGCTGAGGGGATGCAGATGCTGGCCCAGGGCGGCCGCTACGTCGAGATCGGCAACATCTCGCCCGGCCTGACCTACGCCGCCGACCCGTCGTTCTGGGTGACTAACAACTGCTCGATCTTCGGCGTCCACGTCTACGAGGCCCGTCACCTCCGCGAGGCCCTCAACCTGCTCGACCATGGTCGCGCCCGCTACCCATTCCAGAAGATCGTCTCCCATCGCTTCCCGCTCGAGGAGGTCAACGAGGTGATGGCCGCCCAGGCCGACGGCCACATCACGCGGGCCAGCCTGGTGCCGTAGGGGCGCGATGCATCGAAAAAGGGCGCGATAAATCGCGCCCCTACGCATACAATTGACCGATGGCCGAGCGGGAGCGGCAGGCGAGTATTCTGGTGGTCGACGACGACGAGCGACTCGTCGCGTCGATTCGGCGGGTCCTGGCGTACGACGGGTATCGGGTCCGGACCGCGTCGACCGGCCTGGCCGGGCTCCAGCTCGCCCGAGAGGAGCCACCGGACCTGGTCATTCTCGACATCGGGCTGCCCGGCCTGAGCGGCCTGGAGGTCGCCGGGCGCCTCCAGGCCGGCGGCGGGGTACCGGTCCTGATCCTGTCCGCCCGCGACAGCGTCTCCGATCGGGTGGCCGGCCTCGAGGCGGGAGCGGACGATTACCTGGTCAAGCCGTTCGCGGTCGAGGAGCTGCTGGCCCGCGTCAAGGCTCGGTTGCGCCGGCGCGAGCCGGATGGGGCGGCCGCGTCGGCGCCGAGCCTGCTGCGGTACGCCGACCTGGTCCTCGACACCGGCGCCCGCGAGGGCCGCCGCAACGACCGCCTGATCCGTCTCACCACCAAGGAGTACGACCTGCTGGCGCTCTTCATGCGCCACCCCAGACGCGTCCTTCCCCACAGCTACATCCTCGAAGAGGTCTGGGGCTACGACTTCGAGGGCGAATCGAACCTGGTACCGGTGTACATCGGCCAGCTCCGTCAGAAGCTCGAGAGCGGCGGCGAGCCGCGCCTGATCCATACCGTCCGCCAGGCCGGCTACGTGCTACGAGAATGAGGACGCCCGTGGTGAGCCTGTCGATCCGCTGGCGACTGGCGCTGCTTTACACGTTCGTCCTGGGGCTGTGCCTGCTGGCGTCCGATGTGCTCGTGTACGTCGCCCTCGACCGCTACCTGGCCCAGGAGATCGACGACAGCCTGTCGGCCCAGGCCCAGGAGATCGCCGCCACCACCCGCTTCGCGCTGGTCACCGGCCCGTCGACCTTCGGCTACCTGGTGCCGCTCTCCAACCTCACCGTGTTCTCCTCGCCGGGCCTGTCGGTCCAGATCCTCAGCGGCGACGGCCAGATCGTTCGGCGCTCGGAGAACCTCGGGGACCGCGAGCTCCCGATCGACCGCGACGCTCTCGACCGCACTCAGGATAACCAGGACGTCCAGCAGACGATCGTCGTCGACGGGTCACCAATCCGCGTCTTCTACCACCCGTTGCGCTTCGGCGGGGAGGTCGTCGGCGTCCTCCAGCTCGGGCGCTCGCTGCGCGACGTCGAGGTCGCGCTCGGCCAGCTCCGGCTGGCCTTCTTCGCCATCGGCGCGCTGAGCCTGCTCGTGGCGACGCTCGGCGGCTGGTGGCTGGCTCGCGCCGCTCTGCGGCCGATCGACCGCCTGACCCGCGACGCCCACGCGATCGGCGAGAGCCGCGACTTCGGCCGCCGGGTCGCCGAGCTGCCCGTGTTCGGCAAGCATCCGCGGGACGAGGTCGGGCGCTTGGCGACGACGTTCAACGAGATGCTCGGCCAGCTCCAGGAGGCCTACGGCGAGCTCGAGCAGACGCTGGCCTCGCAGCGCCGCTTCGTCGCGGATGCCTCGCACGAGCTTCGCACCCCGCTGGCGACCGTCCGCACGAACCTCGAGTTGCTCCAACGGGCCGCCGACGCGCTCGACGACGCCGACCGCGACGAAGCCCTGGCCGATGCCCTGGCCGAAGTTCAGCGCCTGAGCCGCTTGGTCGCGGACCTGCTGACCCTCGCTCGGGCCGATTCGGGGCTGCGGGCCGAGCGGCGCGAGGAGGTCCCCATCGACGACGTGATCCGCGACGTTTACCGCCAGGGGCGCCTGCTGGCCCTCCCACGCGAGCAGCGGCTGGTGCTCGACGCCGTGGAGGAGGTCGTCGTCCACGGCGATCAGGATCAGCTCAAGGAGCTGCTGCTGATCCTGGTCGACAACGCGGTGACCTACACGCCGGAGGGCGGCGAGATTCATCTGGGCGCCGAACGCCGCGACGGCGGGGTGCGCATCGCGGTCAGCGACAACGGGGGCGGCATCGCCGCCCGGGACCTCCCCCACATCTTCGAACGGTTCTACCGCGCCGATCAGACCCGTACGCGCGGCTCCGAGCCGCTCCGCGGCGGAACCGGGCTTGGCCTCTCGATCGCCCGCTGGATCGCCGAGGAGCATGACGGCGGGATCGAGGTTCAGAGCACGCCCGGCCGTGGCTCGACCTTCACCGTCCGCCTGCCCGCGCTCGCCACGCCCGCACCGCGGCGGGTCCCGAAGGTCGCCCTGAGGGCCTGAGCCCGCGCCGGGTGATCCTCTTGGCGGGGCTCTTTCGTATACGTCGTCGATGGTGCGTGGCTAGGTCGCCTGAAATCCTTACTCGGGTTTGGACAAACCGGGCCGGACCGGCCAGCAGGCCGGATCTGGAAGTCGGCGAAAGTGTGGGCGGTGTGGAGGTAGGCGGCCGGTTTGGGTGGTCGACGGTGGAC
>JACCZL010000534.1 GCA_013695975.1 Chloroflexota bacterium | reverse complement strand
CGCCCCCTGCGGCCCGGAAGCCGCGGGGCCCTCATCATTTCCGCCCGGAGCCCAGGTGCCCCGGCCACCGGCACTCGAACCACGCTCGGGCCCACCGCGGCGCCAAACCCCGGCCGGCTCCTCGCGTCCGGACCAGTATAGAGATATCCGGCCCGTCGTCAAGCATTGCAGCCTTTACCAACACGGCGCACCGGCCTGGCCACCAAACGCCTCCGCGCCGCGCTCGACGAATCCTATCTCTGCACAGTCCTCGACGGGTTGCGCGCTTGCAGAGTAGTGCAATCGCCCTGACCAGGGTCTTGAAGCGCATGTCGATCTCGATCTCGATGCCGGCCTCCTCCATTACTGCTCAGCCTTTCTTGCCAGGTTCCTGGGGTCACGGCTGTACGGCTTGAGCGAGCCGGGCTCGACGACGTCGCAGATGATGCATGTGCAGGCTGCACAAATGAGCTATCAGCTATCATCCTCAAGCGTTCGACCCGGATAGCCGTGAGAAGGGCAGGCTCCCGTGCCTGCCCTGGCTTCCGTGCCTGCCCTGTGGAGCCGCGCGCGACTGATGGCGAAGTACGACCCCCTACGTGACCACCTGGCGGGCCTCCCCCGCGGCCAGCGGCGGGTCACCATGGCGTTCTCCAAGGTCGAAGAGCTGCTGGGCGACCGCCTACCACCCTCCGCCTACACGTACGAGGACTGGTGGGGTGGCAGCACGCGCTGGAGCAAGGTGATCCGCCCCCGCGCCTGGGAGACGGCCGGCTGGGTCGTCGACGGGCTCGACCTGCGGACCAAGCTGGTCACATTCCGACGCCAGGAGTAGGGCCGGGTTCTTGGTCGCGCGCAGGGGCAGGGCAAGCCCTGCGCCTGCAAGGGACGTCGAACTATGGGAATTGACCGCATCACCACCGCCTACTACCGCCTCCCGCTCGAGCCGTCCGGCGATGCCGGGCACGGGCTGCTCGACCTGGAGGAGCTGGTGACCGTCGCCATCCACGCCGATGGGCTGGTCGGGCATGGCTACGCCTACACGATCGGGCGGGGTGGGCGGGCGATTCGAGCGCTCGTCGAGCACGATCTGCAACCGCTGCTCGTCAGGCAGTCGGCTGAGGACGTCGAGGGACTCTGGAGACGGATGTGGCGGGGGCTCCTCTACGTCGGGCGCGGCGGGCTGGCGGCCTTCGCCATCGCCGCCGTCGACATCGCCCTCTGGGACCTGCGTGGGCTCCGTGAGGAGCGGCCGCTCTGGGCCGTCGCCGGCGGGACCGCTCGGTCCATTCCGGCCTACGGGAGCGGGGTCGACCTGCCCAAACCGCTCGACGGGCTCCTGCGTCAGGTCGAGGGTTTCCTCGAGCGAGGCTACCGCGCCGTCAAGGTCAAAATCGGCAAGCCCGACCCGAGCGAGGACGTCGCCCGCGTCGAGGCCGTTCGCCGCCTCGTCGGCGACGGGGTCGACTTGATGGTCGACGCCAACATGGCCTGGACTGTCGACGAAGCCCTCGCGCGGGGCCGCGGGCTGGTCCCGTTCAACCCGTTCTGGCTCGAGGAGCCGACCGTCCCGGAGGACGTCGAGGGCCACGCCCGCCTCGCCCGCGAGCTACCGATGCCGATCGCGATCGGCGAGAGCCTCCACGCGCAGGCCGAGTTCGAGCGCTACGTCGCCGCGCGGGCGGCGGGGATCGTCCAGATCGACCCGGTCACCAACGGCGGGATCACTCCGAGCCTGCGAGTCCTCCGCCTGGCCGACGCGGCCGGCCTGCCGACCAGCTCACACTACACCGACGAGCTGAGCGCCCACCTCCTCTGCACCAGCAAGAATCCAATCTACCTCGAGAAGCACGCCTTTGCCCTCGACGCTTACCTCGAGCGCCCCCAGGTCGTCACGGACGGCACCGTCCGCCCCACCGACGAGCCGGGCACCGGGATGCGCTTCGACACGGCGGCGCTCCGGCCATACCAGGGCGAATGACGCCGGCTCGCTGGCTGTCACAGGCCCGCGTAGGCGCTCCCGGGCGCTGACCTGGAGATATACTTTCACCACAACCGCGGAGGAGACCGTTGACGGATACGATCGCGAGCCGAGACGGCGCCAGTGCAACCGAAGATCCCTATGTTGCCGAGTACCCGGGCGTCTGTGGCGGCTATCCGGTGCTACGGAACACCCGGATCCCGGTCCGCACGATCGTTGGCGTCCATCGCCGGGGGGTCGACGTCGACGAGCTCACAGAACTATTCGGGATTGCCAGAGAGCGGATCCAGGGCGCCCTTGATTACTACGCCTCACATCCCCAGCGGGTCGACGAGGACTTCGAGACGAACCGACGGGCCTCGGAGGAGCTCATCGAACGGAACGCTCATCTCCAAGGCCGGCCGTGGCCGGGCTAGGGATTCGGATTTACACCGACGAGCAGGTTTTCAGGGGATTGGCCGAAGCGTTGAGGAATCGCGGCTATGACGCTGAGAGCTGCCATGAGGCCGGTCGGGCCAATCAGAAGATCTCCGATGACGCCCAGCTCGCCTACGCCGCGCGAACCGATCGCACGCTCCTGACGGAGAATTTCCGTGATTTCCTGCGTCTTGACGCCGAATGGAAGCGGGCCGGCCGGGATCACGCCGGCCTCATCGTCACTACTGATCTCGGCGAGTTTGGCGAGCTGCTTCGGCGCGTCGAGCGTCACCGGGACACCTACCCATCCAGTGTCCAACATGACACCCTGATCTGGCTCGACCCAAGCCCGACACGATAGGTCATTGTCCACGCAAACCCACACACCCGCGGTATGTCGCGCCCCTACACCAGGACGATGCGGATTGCGTCGGCCACGACCACGCCGTCCGCGGCGTTGGTCAGCTCGACCAGGCAGAACGTGCCGGCCGTGAGGGGTAGGCTGATCAATTCGACCCAGCGGCCGCCGCGCTCGCGCTGATCGACCTCGACCTCGGCGAGCTGCCGGCCATCGGACGAGATCGTGTAGCGAGCGTTCGTGGCGTGGAAGTCGCCAGCCGTCCAGGAGGCGAGGACGCGGTAGGTCCCGTCCTCAGGCACCTCCAGTGTCCAGGTGAAGCGCGCCGGATCGCCGGCCGGCTCCGCTTCCGCGTAGTCGGCGCCGTTGAAGCCGAGGATCTCGCTGGTGCGCCGCCAGGCACCCACCGGGGTGGCTCGGCGGCGGTCCGCGTTGTCGACAAGGACGTGGCGGTCGACGAAGAGGGGCCAGCGGGCGTCGTAGAGGCCTTCGGTGCCGTTCGCCGCGCGGGCGCGGAGGTGGAACGTGTAGGCGCCGCGGGCCTCCGGCGGCAGGGCGAAGCCGGCCGCGCGCTCACGTGACCAGAGGCTCCAGGTCGGGCGCTCGTCCGTAGTGTAGCCGCTGAGGCGCACGATTCGGTCGGGCTCGTCCGACAGGCGCCAGCCCTCGAGCCGCGTGCTGAACTCGGCGGCGCCGCCCTCGGCGTCCCAGGCGAAGACGAGGTCGGTCGGCCAGAGGTCGCGCTCCTCGGGGCCCCGCGTGATCCGGGCTCGTGGGCCGGGCGGGCCGAGCCGGGCGGCGACACGCTCACGGAGCTCGGGCAGGCGCGCGTAGAGGTGCTCGCCAGGGCACTCGGTCGGGACGCAGTCGCGGTGGCCGGAGACGGCGGCCAGGTCGTCGCGCCAGAGGGCATCGTCGCCACTCGGACTCCGCGCCCGTAGGAACGCGATCCGCTCGGTCGGGTCGATCCCGTGGCGCGCGGCGACGAAGACGAGCGCCTCCTCGAGCGTCATGAGCGCCGCGACGCTTGGCTCGGCCGCGGCGAGCGACCGAGGATCGTCCGCCGAGAGGGCGC
>JACCZL010000518.1 GCA_013695975.1 Chloroflexota bacterium | reverse complement strand
CCTGACTCTGATGGACCACGACGGCCCCCACCGTCCAGCCCTCGCAGTCGCTCGGCCGCTGCCAACCTTCACCTGGCAGCCCCTCCAGATACGCGACGAACGCGCGGTCCAGTTCGGCGACCGCCTGACGCATTTCAGTCGGGCTCATCAACCTGCACCTCCCCAGGCCGACATCATAGCCCGACTTGTAGGGGCGCACGGCGTGCGCCCTGTTCGCGGCGCCGAACGCCGGGCAGACGTGGATCGTTGCTTCCTCTGTGAGGGCGCACGCCGTGCGCCCCTACGATCCATTCGGCGCTTCGTGAAGTGGGCCGCCGTGAAACTCCAACAGAAACTCCGCCGTCGCCTGGACGATCGTCTCGATGGCGCGGGCCCCGGCCTCGGCGTTGGCGTCGCGGGCGGCGTCGGTCACGCCGTCGCTCGCCTCCCAGAGGCCAGGACGGCGGATCTGGATTGCGCCGAGCGGGCCGTTGGCGGCGAGCGGGCGGGGCGCCGTGTCGGCGGGGAAGCGGGCCTCGAGCCGCGCCAGCTCCGGGCGGAGCGCGAGCAGGCAGCTCGTCTCGAAGTTGCCGGCGTGGCCTGGGACCGGGCCCGGCGCCTCGTCCAGGGCCGATCCGCCGAGCGTCCAGTAGGAGACGGCCGCGACGGCAAGATCGAGCCGGCGCTCGTACACCAGCTCGTTGGCGACGACCCGCAGGGGGTCCTCGTTACCGCCGTGGCCGTTGAGCAGGACCAGCCGTCGGGCGCCCGTTTGAGCCAGGCTCTCGGCCAGCTCGACGACCAGGGCGACGTAGGTCCGCTGGCTCACGGTGAGGGCGCCGCCGACGGGCAGATGGTGGTGTGAGCAGCCGTAGGGCAGGAGCGGCGCGACCAGCACGTCGGCGCGGCCGGCGACCAGCTCGGCCGCTCGCAGGGCGACCGCTTCGGCCATCAAGCTGTCGGTCAGAAGGGGCAAGTGCGGGCCGTGCTGCTCGGTCGACCCGGTCGGCAGCACGACCGTCGCCGCCGGCAGCCGCGCCCGCAGCTCCTCGCGCGTCAACTCGCCGAGCCGAATCGATGGTCGCGGATTGGGGATTGAGGATTGGGGGCCGGTCGGCAGCATCATCGTCCCCTCGCTCATGCGCGTTGTCATCGTCGCACGTGGGCCACTACGATGCAATGCAGGACCCAGTGCGCCCCACCCCGATCCCTGACCAATCCCATCGTGCTGTTCTTTTTCGAGGTCGCGCTCTTCCTGCTCTTGATGCTTACGGTCGCGCTGGCCGAGCTCGCCAGCCTCGGGGCCGCGTTGGGGCTGTGGCTCGTCTGCACCGTCGCGTCGAACGCTGGGTACCTGTTAGCGCGCGGGCGACTGGCCAGGGGCGGTTGGCGAACCGCCCCTACGTCGATGTCCTCGCTGGACGCCAGGTGGGCGCGGACCCTGCTCCACTATTGGCGGGGGACGAATCTCCTCCTCCTGGCAGGGGCGCTCGTGGGGGGCATCTGGTACTGGCTGACCCGCATTTCATAGGGCCTGGTACACTGCCGCCATGACGGCGGAGCGCACCGTTCCCGCGCAGGGGCGCGCCGCGCGAGCCGATCGACCGGCGAAGTTGGCGCGGGACGTGACCCTCCTCGGGGGGATCTGGGGCGCCTCGGTCGTGTTCCAGCGCCTCGCCGTCGCCGAGATCGAGCCACTGCCACTGGTGGCGCTGCGCCTGATCGCCGCGCTCCTGTTCTTCGTGCCGTTTGCCCCTCGCGTCGTTCGCGGCCTGGCGAGCGGGCGACGCCTGCTCGACGTCGGGGTCATCGGGGCCCTCAATCCGGCCCTCTGCGGGATCATGTCGGGGCTCGCGCTCCAGTTCGCCTCGAGCGGGCTGGTGGCGGTCCTGATCTCGATCGCGCCGCTCCTGACGGCGCTACTGGCGAAGCTCGTCCTGGACGAGCCACCGCTCGGTCGGCGCCGCCTAGCCGGCCTGGGCGTGGCCTTCGCCGGTGTCGGTCTGCTGGTCGCCACCCGAAGCACCGGCCTCGTCGGCGGGGCAGACGACGATCTCCGCGGGCATGCCCTGGCCCTGGCGATCGCCCTCGCGATGGCAGTCGCGGCCGTCTACAACCGGCGGCGGCTCAAGCGCACCGACCCGCTGGCGATCGCGGCGGGGCAGATCGCCGGCGGACTGCTCCTGATCGGGCCGGCGACGCTGCTGATCGGCGAGCCGATCGTGCCCGGGGCGATCGGCGGCTGGACCTGGGCCGCCGTCGTCGCCAGTGGGACGATCGGCCTGGGCGCGTCATTCGTCCTCTACCAGGCCATGCTCGCCCGTCACGGCCCGACCGCCGCGATGCTTGCCCTCTACACCGCCCCCGTCGCCGCCACCGCCCTCGGCGCCCTGATCCTCGGCGAGACGATCACCGTCCCGATGGCTACCGGCGGCGCCCTCGTCCTCGGCGGCGTCGTGCTGTTTACGCGGAGATGAGAGACGAGAGACGAGAGTGGAAAGAGTGAACTCTCTCCACTCTCGTCTACTCGCGCAGCAGCACCATGTTCCCGGCCAGGGCGCCGGCGAGGGCGAGGGCGGCGACGATGTAGAGGAGGCCGGTCGCGGCCTGGATCGCTCGGCCGCGCGGCCAGTCGCGACAGCAGACTCGCGCCGCGACGGCCACGCCGACTGGGAAGAGGGTGATCGCCAGGAGGCCGCTCCAGCGGAAGAGGGGATCGTCAGGACCGACCGTCGCCGCGGCGGGATGGACCGTGACGTACCAGATGCCGACGCCGGACAGGATCAACAGCGAGACGATCGCCAGGTCGCAAAGTCGACGCAGCGGGCGCGCCGAGAGGCGCGGCGTCACCAGGTACCAGTGGCCCAGGACCATCGCCATCGTCGAGGCGCCGAGCGCGAACGCGGAGGCCACCGCGGTGAGCGCGGTCCAGCCCGGCCCCAGCAGCGGGCTCGGACGGGCCCAGGCCGCCAGCAGCAGCCCGGCCGCGCCCACCAGCGCCGCCAGCCCCCCGACCGCGAGCCGCGCCGTACGGCGCCCACCAAATTGGAGCGCTGCATACACCAGGGTCAGGACCAACACGGCGAGCGCCCATCCCCGCTCGACCGATTGGGCACCCCCAACCAGCAAGTAGGCAAGTCCGACACCGCAGAGCGCGATCAGCGCTGCCAGCCGCAGGAACCCCGCCGTCACTTCGGCCCGCCAGTCGCTCAGGGCAGTGGCGAGCAGCGACCCGACCCCGAACTGCAGCGTCGCGGCGTAGAGCGCGGCGATCAGGGGATGCACGATAGTAGGCAGTATGCAGTAGACAGTAGGCAGTGGACGAAAACTCCTCCGTCCGGCTGCCGACTGCCTACTGGCTCAGGCTACTTCCGAGATCTTCGTCAGCAGCTCGTCGATGTCGAAGGGCTTGGTCAGGTAGGCGCGAGCGCCGATCCGCTCGGCCTTTTCGCGCGAGTTGTAGTCGGCGGTCAGCAAGATGATCCGAGGGCGATCCCCACCCTCCATCTGGCGCAACGCCTTGCGGAAACCCCAGCCATCCATGACCGGCATGTTCAGGTCGAGCAACACCACGTCGGGCAAGGCCATACGCACTCGCTCGAGGGCCTGGAGCCCGTGGGAAGCGACGTCGACCACATAGCCCTCGTCTGTGAGGATCTCGGCAAGCACCTGCTGCGTCGGCAGCTCGTCCTCGACGACGAGCACCCTAATCTCAGTCCGCTGCGTCATGCGGTCTCTTGCATCGGCCTATCGGAAGCTTCCTGCGCAGCTAGGGGCAGGGTCACCACAAAGGTGGTGCCGCCGCCAGCCGTGTTGTCAGCAAGGATCGTGCCACCATGCGCTTCGACGATTCGCCGCGTGATGTACAGTCCGAGTCCGGTCCCTTCGACGCCGCT
>JACCZL010000514.1 GCA_013695975.1 Chloroflexota bacterium | reverse complement strand
TGTTCAACCTGGCGACCGACGGCGTGGACGCCAAGCTGGCGTTTCACATCTGCTTCGGCAACCGCTTCGGCCGCGGCCGCTTCCAGCGAACCTACGCCAACTACTTCCCCGGCGTCCTCGACGCCCGCGCCGACCAGTTCGTCCTCGAGTTCGCCAGCCGCGAGCTCTCCGAAATCGACAAAGCCGGCGAGTGGCTCCGCGACCGCGAGCTCGGCGCCGGCCTGATCGACGTCAAGTCGTTCTACCCCGAGACCCCCGAGGATGTCGCCGATCGCATCCGCCGCGTCCTGAAGCACTTCCGTCCCGAGCAAGTCTGGATCAACCCCGACTGCGGCTTCGGCTGGAGCCCCCGCTACATGTGCAACCAGAAGATCCAGACTATGGCCGCCGGCGCCAAGCTCGCCCGCGAGGAGCTCGGGCGCGGCTGAAGCGAGCCTAGGTGCCCTCCGCCAGGCTACCAGATCTCGCCGAGGTCGAGGACGAAGCTGGGCAGGAGAGGCTCGCCCGAGATCGAGGGCGGGCGGTCGAGGCGCTCGACCGGCGCGGCTGGGCGGTAGACGTACAGGTGCCGGGGGTCCGTATCGATCAGCCAGCCAAGCTACGCCCCGTTGGCGATCCACTCCTCCATGTTCCGCTGCGCGTCGAGGAGGGTATCACTCGGTGAACGGAGCTCGATCACGAAATCGGGGCACATTGGGAGGAACTTGCTCCAATCTTCGGGTGAGATCGTGGCCAGGCGCGCACGTGGAACCTAGGCCGCGTCCGGTGCCCGAGTGGCCCCGTTCGGCAACTGAAAACTGGTCGAAGAACCAAACGCCGTGCCGGTCCGGTCGCGCTTGGCCCAGATCCGCACCTGCATGTTGATCTCAGATTCACGAGCACCGGCTTCTCCTCCCGCTGGCGGCATCAGCAGCAGCTCCCCTTACGCGTTCCGTTCGATCCGCAGGTCGCGGTTGAGCGAGCAGAGCGCCAGCAGTTGATCGTCCGATAACTCGATGACGAATTGCAGCCTTAGGACCAGCGGCCAGCCCGGGCTATCGGCTGGGGACTTGACCGGTTGAAGCGTGGTCTGCATCGGATGGTGCTCCGCTCGCTCTGCGAGCCGGGCGGGCGCCGGGCGCAGCGGGCGCCGGGCCGGCTCGTCGTCCATGATATCAGGAGGTCCCGTGCAGCCGGAGGCGTCAGCGTCGAATGCCAGTCGTCGGCCATGAGATAATCCATGTCGGAGGCGGCGAAGACGTATGCTCGACTCAGCGATCCTGGACCCCGCCATCCTCTGGCTCGAGGAGCGCGTCGGCCTGGAGACGCTCTGGCTGTTCGGGTCGGAGGCCCGAGGGACGGCGACGAGTGACTCCGATATCGACCTCGCCGCCCTGTTCCGGTCGCCTCCGTCGCCGTCCGAGCTCCTGGACGCGCGGGTGGAAGTGGGGGCGCTGCTGGGGCGGACCGTGGACCTGGTGGATCTCGATCGGGCCTCACCGATCCTGGTGATGCAAGTGCTTCGGCATGGCACGCTCCTGGTGGATCGGCACCCGAGTCGCCGCGTCGGCCTCGTCGCGGCCGCGCCCGGCAAGTACGAGGATCTCATGATCGTCCGACGCGAGGGCGAGCGGCTCCTCCTCGAGCGGGTCCGCGGTGGTCGAGCCTGACGTCGCGCTAGCCAAGATCGCGACGATCGACCGCTGCTTGCAGCGGATTGCCGACGTTCCTGGTCAGCGTCGCGCGGCCCTCCTACCGATCGACGTCGAAGACATCGTGCTCCTGAACCTCCAGCGGGCCGTGCAGGCGGCAATCGACCTGGCCGCCCACGTCGTCGCAAGCGAGGGCTACGGGCTGCCCGTCTCGCTGGCGGATGCCTTCTCCCTGTTGGAGGGCCAGGGAGTGCTCGATGCCCTGCTCGCGGAGCGACTGCGGCGGATGGTCGGCTTCCGCAACATCCTGGTCCACAACTATCGGGCCCTCGACCCCGCCATCGTGGAGACGATCATCGCGCGCCACCTCGACGACCTCCAGGCGTTCTCAGCCGGCCTCGTCGAGCGGTACGGGCTCTGACTTCGCCGGCGATCCGCCGGAGCGCTCGCGCCTTGGTGGCTGGCCTACTCGCCCGGCCCGGGTCACGCCTCACGTCGCCAATCGGCCACCGGCCATCAGTCAGCGCCGCCATCCGCCAGCCAGCCCGGCGGCTCGCCCACGTCCAGCTCGGCCCACAGCTCCACGAACAGCTCGCCGGCCCCTGCTCGGATCCACTGTAGGAGGTCAACGGCTTGGCGACGGTACGGGCCGTGTTCCATCCGGACGAACACGGCGAGCGCCGTGTACGCGCAGCGCAGCGCCTCGGCCAGGCGGCCACGGCGGTCCTCGCCTGATATGGCGGCTATCTGACAGAGCGAGATGGCGTCGTTGCCAAGGGCCATCGCGTAGTCGAGCGGGGCGACCTCCGGGCGGCGGTGCTCCAGGGCCTCGTCGTAGGCGGCCTGGGCCTCGAACAGCCGCGCCCGACGGTCCTCGCCCTCCAGCCCGGCGATCTCGCCCAGCAGGCCGCCCCGATTGTTCTGGGTCATCGCGTACCCGAGCGGGACGACCTCCGGGCGGTAGTGCTTGAGGGCCTAGTCGTAGGCAGCCAGGGCCTCGAACAGTCGGGCCCGACGGCTTTGGCCCGGCTTGTCCGGTTCGTCCGGCAGCGTCGCCATGCGGGCGAGGGCGGTGCCGAGCGTTCCGAGGGCGGCACCGATCATCTGGT
>JACCZL010000510.1 GCA_013695975.1 Chloroflexota bacterium | reverse complement strand
CGGGCCGGCGTCGTCAGGTCGCCCGGGTCGGCGGTCGCCCGTCTCTCCGCCTTGGCCGGTACCCGCACCTGCTGCCCGTCGGCGAGCCGCGCGGCGAGATTGAGCCGTTGGACATCTCCCGCCTCCGATGGCCCTCCGGCGATAGTGACCGCGTCGTTCACCCTCGAGCCGAGCGGAAGCTGATACAAGCCAGGATGCGCCACTTCGCCCCCGACGTCGACAAGGATGACAGCCGTCGGCGACGGAGCGGGACTGGGACGGGTGGCCACGACTGGCGTCGGACTCGCTGGGGGTTGGACGATGATCGGCGGCGCCATCGGACGCTGGAGAAAGAGCGCGGCGACTCCCACCGCGACCATGCCGATGACGCCCACGGCGAGGCCGCCGCGGTTCCGTCCAACCCAGTCGCGCAGCCCCTCGCTGGCCACGCCTCGCCCACCCCCGCCGAAAGCGCTTTCGCCTAGCTCGGAAAACGAGCCCTTCCGCACGCGCAGCCCAGCGGCGTCCGACGCGAGCGGTCCAGGACCCCATGCTACACTCTTCGCCGCATGGCCGTCGCCCACTCCGCTCGCAGCGCCGATGCCGGGCGCGTGCTTTTCGTCGCGCGCGAGCCCGACGAGACCCTGCGGACCTTTCTGCCGATCGTCGACTGTCTCGAGGAACGCCATGGCCTGGAGAGCCGCGTCCTCTTTCACCACCCACCGGGTGAGTGGGCGCGGAGCGAGCTCGAGCGCCGCGGGATATGTCTTCGTGAGGTCGAGCTCCCCGCGCGGATCCTCCCCGCCCGGCTCCTCCAGGCTGGGATCGGCGGCAGCAAGTCGGTCAGGACGCTCGACGAGATCGCCCGCTTTCTCCGCGCCAGGGCGCTGGCCCGTCGGGCGCTCGACCGCGAACAACCGCGAGCCGTCGTCGTCATCCAGGACACGCTCCTCCTCGAGCGCTTCCTCGTGCGCCAGGCGAACCGACAGGGCATCCCGACCCTCGTCGTCCAGTGGGCGTTCAACTACACCCAGGCGATGTACGATCACCTCCGAGGGATTCAGCATGCGCGTCCGACCGCCGTCCAGACTAGCGCATCGCGGTCGCGGCTTCTCGCGCCAGTGACGAGCGCGGCCTACCATGCCCTCCTGAGAACGCTCGGCCTGTCGTTCCAGCACGCCAACAGCTACGGAGGCGGCGAGGCTCGCCTCTTCGCCGTCTGGGGCGAGGCGTTCAAGGCCCAGTACACCGCCCAGGGCGTCCGCCACAAGCGCATCGCCGTGACCGGCCATCCGACCCACGACGCCGCCTACGCCCGCGCGGCTTCGATCGACGATCGCCAGCGCGCCCGCATCCGTGCCCGCTACGCCCTGCCGACCGACGGTCCGCTCGTGCTCTACGCAACCCAGCCGGTCCTCTGGCGGCGCGTCATCGGACCGGCTGAGCTCGAAGCCAACGTCCGCGCCATCGCCGCGTCGGTTGCCGCCGTCGGGGCCCAGTTGGTCCTCAAGCTTCACCCACGCGAGCGGCCCGAGGACTACGCTTTCACCAAACGGCTCGACCCACCGATACCGGTCTTGACCCGCGCCGAAATGCCTGACCTGGTCGCGGCCTGCGACTTGTTCGTGTCATCCTCGTCGTCGACAGTCCTGCTGGCGATGATGCTCGACCGTCCGATCGTCACCGTCAACTTCAACCAGATCCCCCACTTTGACTACTTCGAGCCCCTCGGCGGCGCCCTCCACACCCGAACCCCGGCTGAGTTCGCTCGAGCCCTACCCCTCGCGCTGGCCGACGAGCCGACGCGTGCCCGCCTCGCCCGCGAGCGGCGAGCGGTCCTCGACCGTTACACCCGCTTCGACGGCCAGGCGACCGACCGCCTGGCGGGCCTGATCGTCGGTGCCATTGCCGACTCACAGCACCGGCCCCGACTCTGTTGAAGGCCCTCCTGCTCTGCCAGAACCTCAACGTGGGCGGTGCCGAGGAGCTCCTTCGCGCTACGAGCGCCCGCCTGCCGGCCGAAGGGGTCGACACGACCGTTGTCGCCATCACCAGTCGGGGCCCGCTCGCCGAGGAGATCGCTCGAGCCGGCACGCCCGTGCACCTCGCCACGGGTCAGCCGGGCCCCCGCGATCCGGCCGCGTTCCTGCGCCTCGTTCAGCTTCTGCGCCGCGAGCGGCCCGACGTCGTGCACACGTTCCTGCTCAACGCCTGCCTTTACGGGCGCCTGGCAGCGATCTTCGCGCGCGTCCCGTTGATCCTGGCCGCGGAGCAGAACGTCTACACGGCCAAGAGGCGCCGCCATGCCCGCTTCGAACGACTCCTGGCGACGGGAACGTTCCGAGTGGTCGCCTGCTGCCGAGCGGTCGCCGACGCCTACGTCCGCCAAACAGGGGTGGGTTCCGACAAGATCGCCGTCGTCTACAACGCCGTCGCCTTCGACCCACTCCCCTCCGTCGCGGAGCGAGCCTCGGCCCGGGCACTGCTCGGTCTGCCGCCCGACGCCCTCGTCGTCGGAACCCTCGGGCGACTCACCGAGCAGAAGGCCCATCGCGTGCTGCTCGAGGCCATCGCCAGGCTGGCAGGGCGGGTCCCCCGCCTGTCGCTCCTCATCGCGGGCGATGGTCCCCTGCGCAGTAAGCTCGAAGAACAGGCCGTCCGCCTGGGCGTCGGCGACCGCGTCCGCTTTCTCGGCATCCGCCGCGACCGCGCCAGCCTGTACGCGGCCATGGACGTCTTCGCATTGCCGTCGCTGTGGGAGGGGCTTTCACTCTCGCTCGTCGAGGCGATGGGCGCAGGCTGCCCCGTCGTCGCCACCGCCGTGGGCGGCAACCCCGAGGTCGTCGAGGACGGGCGAACCGGCCTCCTCGTACCGTCGAAGGATCCTCGGGCGCTAGCCGAGGCGCTCGAGTCACTGCTCCGCGATCCCCGGCTCAGCCAGACCCTGGGCGCAGCCGCCTCGCAGGCGGCGAGGACACGCTTCGCCATCGAGCGCCACGTCGCCGAGATCGCCGACCTGTATCGCCAGGGCCTCGGCGGACGTGACCGCCCGACCGTCGAGCCGAGCGGGGCGCTCCGGTGAGCAGCCTCCGCGTCACCCTCGTCAACTACACCCTGAGCATGATGCGCGGCGGCGGCGAGACCCGCGACCTCGCGTTCGCCAGCCACCTGCGAGACCTCGGCTGCGATGTCACCCTGGTCTCAGTCGACCCAATCCTCGGGCGCGTCCGCCACCCGATCGAAGACATCCCCTCCCGCTTGATCCTCGCCCCCTACTTTCGCGATCTGGTCTATCGCTTCATGGTCCTGCCCAAGGGCGGTCGCGTCGCCAGCTTCCTGCTCGAGCAGGACGTCAAGCGCTTCAGCCGGGGCGTCGTCGAGCTGGTGGCCAACCCTACCTACCCCGTGGACGTCCTCCAGGCGGCCGGCCTCTATCCCGTGGTCGACCTCAAGCGCCGCCGCGACGTCCCAGTGGTGATCCGCAACCAGGGCGGCCTGCCCCCCAGGTGGCTTCGCCGCTACGTCCCGCTGGCGGACGCGGTCATCGGCGATGGCTGGGACGCCGAGCACTTCGCCGCCGCGCTCGGCCGTGAGCTGGTCGAGATCCCCGGCGGCGTCGATGCCGAGCTGTTTCGGCCCCAATCGAGGGATGCTCGAGCCGAGCTGGGCCTCGAGGGCCGCCCGGTCCTCCTGTACGTCGGTCGCTTCGTCCCGCTCAAGAACCTACCGCTGCTCGTCTCGTCCTTCGCGGCCGTCCACCGCGAGCGGCCAGAGTGCGCCCTCGTGATGGTCGGCGAAGGCGCCCTCGAAGGCAAAGTCCGCGAACACGTCCGCCGACTGGACCTCGAGTCGAGCGTGTACTTGCTCGGGCAGCAACCCCAGCGACGCCTACCGACGCTCTACGCCGCGGCGGATATCGTCGTACTTTCCTCGTCGTTTGACAACTCCCCGAACGCGGTCCTCGAGGCCGGCGCCTGCGAACGGCCAGTCGTCGCCACCCGGGTCGGCGGCGTCCCGCGCTACGTCCACGACGGCGAGAATGGCCTGCTCGTCGACCCCGATGATGTCGTCGGCTTCGCGCGCGCCATCGTCCGACTCCTCGATCGGCCCGACCTCCGCCGCGACATGGGACGGGCCGGGCGGCAACGGGTCCTCGACCGCCACAGTTGGCGCAAGAGCGCTGAGAAGCTGCTGACGCTCTACCAGTCGCTGCTGGCCGCCAGGGCGGCGCCCGAGCGGGCCTGAGCATGCGCCTCGCGATTGTCTATCACCGCCCCTTCTACCGCGACCCGTCGGGCGGCCTCTGGGAAGCCGAAGGCGCCTTCAGTCGTTACGTCGAATCACTCGCGAGGCGGGTCGACGAGGTCGTCCTCTGCGTCCCCCAGCGCCTGGCGCCTTTCGGGTCCAACAGCTACCGCCTCGCTGCCGCGAACGTCCGACTCTACCCACTCCCCTTTTTCGACCGTCTTCCCCGCTTCTACGCCGGTCTGCCCACCATGCTCAGTCGGCTCTGGCGTGGGCTCCCGAGCTGGGACCTCGTCAACCTCCGCATCCCGACTCCACTCGGGATCTACGCCTACGCGCTCGCCCGCCTGCGCCGTCGCCAGATCTTCCTGCTCGTCGTCGGCGACCTCGCGGGCGTCGCCGCGTCGGTGCCAGTCGACAGCCCCAAGCGGGCCCTCTACCGTGCCTACCTGTGGCTGGAAGAACGGCTCCAGGATCTGATGGTGAGCGGCGCCCCGAGCTTCGTCAACGGACGAGCGCTCTATGTGAAGTACAACCGCGCCGGCCGTCGAGTCCTGCTGACCACGACCTCGACGATCTCCAGAGCCGACATCGGCAATCGCCCGGATACCTGCGCTGCCCCGCCGATCCGACTCCTCTGCGTCAGCCGCATCGACCCCCGCAAGGGCCTCCGCTACTTGCCTGAAGCCCTGGCCGAGCTGATCGCTCGCGGCCACGACGTCCGCCTCACCATCCTCGGCCCCGTCGTCGGGACCCTCGGCGCCGAGGAGCAGGGCCGGATCGCGATGCGGGCCGCGTCCACCGGGGTCGCCGATCGGATCGAGCTCCTCGGACAGAAGACCCTGCTCGAAGTCCTGGGCCTGGCCCGCGAGCACGACCTGTTCGTCCTGCCAACCCTGCCTGGCGAGGGCGTCCCGCGCGTCCTCCTCGAAGCCATGGCATCCGGACTCCCGATCGTCGCGTCCGACGTCGCCGGGGTTCCCACGCTCATCGCGCACGGGGTCAACGGCCTGCTCGTGCCTCCCGCCGACCCACCAGCCCTGGCCGCCGCCCTCGATCGCCTGATCCGTGACCCCGCCCTTCGCCAACACCTGATCGCCAATGCCTACACGGTCGCCCGCGCCCACACCGCCGAAGCACACGCGGACAAGATCGCCCTCGGGCTGGTCAAACTGGCCGGCATCCACCTCCGCCGCGAGCGTGGCCCGGCCGGGTCGGCAGCGTGATGTGGGAGAGGGAGCTCGAGCCCTCTCTCCCCCCGAGAGAGGGCCCCTCAAATCCCCGAGACCGCGCGCTCCGGATCACGATCCCGCTGGCCGGCTTCAACCTCTCCGGCGGTGTGAAGTCCCTGATCGGCGTAGCCAACGCCCTCGCGGCACGTCACCACATCGTACGATTCCTGGTACCGGACTTCGCCGCCAACCCGCCTGCCCCGCTCCACCCCGGCGTCCAGGTCAGAGCCTTGCGAAGCGGGCCATCCTGGCTAGCCAGCAGCCTCCGCAAGGTAATCTACCTGGCCCGCCTCGCGACGACTGCCACCGCCGGCGCTGACGTCTGCCTGGCCAACTACTTCACCACGGCCTACGCCGCCTGGCTCTCCCGGGCCCTTCGCGGCGACCACGCTCGCCTCGCCTACAACGTTCGTGGCTACGAGCCGCTCAGCCACGGCCTGATGGCTCGAGCGAGCCTCCCGAGCCGGCTGGTGCGCTTCGCCCTTGCCTGGCTCAGCTATCGTCTCCCGCTCGCCATGATCTGCACGACCGAGTGGCTGCGTGATCGGATCGGCGATCCCAACGCCTACGTGGTCGGTCACGGGATTGACCTGCGCGTCTTTCGGCCGACCTCGGCGAGAGCGCGCCGCCCCTACGTCCTCGTCGGCGTCATCGGCCGACACGGCAACGTCAAAGGCTACCCCGACTTCCTTCGCGCCGTGGAGTGGCTGCCCCCCGACCTGCCCCTCCGCATCGCCCTGGCGACTCCCGACGCCGTGGCCCTCCCACCGAGCTTCGCGGTCGAGGTGAGCCAGCCGACGGATGAGTTGGCGATGGCCGCGTTCTACGGGGAATGCGATGTCTTCGTCTTCCCATCGCGAGCCGAAGGCTTCGGCCTCCCCGCCCTCGAAGCGATGGCCCGCGGCTGTGCCGTGTTGACGTCCGACTGCGGCGGCGTTCGCGCCTTCGCCCGCCCTGGCTACAACTGCCTGATGGTCGCGCCCGCCGATCCGCCGGCTCTGGCAGCCGCGATCGCCCGACTGGTCCAGGACGCCGATCTGCGCGTCCGCCTCGCCGCCGGCGGGGTCGAGACCGCCCGTGGTTTCGGCCAGGAGGCGGTCCTGGATCGGTTCTGCGCCTATCTCGTCCAGCTCGCGGCCGGCCGCCAAACGGCCGGGTCGCCGCGCCGGTAGTCGCCCTATCCCGTCCTACGCCCGAGGTCGGCGGTGCGGACCAGCGTCTCCAGGAAGCGCGGTGCGTGCGCGGTGAGCGAGTACTTCTCTTCGACGGTGCCCCGCCCGGCCTCGCCCATACGCCGTCGCAGGGCCGGATCTTCGACCAGCATCGACAGCTTCTCGATCCACTCCCCAGTCGTCGTCGCCAGCAGACCGTTCTCGCCATCCTGGACGATCTCCGTCGTCAGGCCGACCGGCGAGCAGACCGGCGGGATGGCGCAGCTCATGTACAGCAGGGCTTTGAAGCCACACTTCCCGCGTGTCCACTCAGTGTCAGGCATCGGCATGATCCCGATGTCGAACCCGTGCAGGTCTTGTAGCTCGGTGTCCAGGTTCCAGCGGCGGATCGTCAGCGAGGGCGTGACCGGTGGGACGTAGCTCCCGCCGATGGCCCGAATTTCGACGTGCGGGTAGCGGCGGGCGATCTCGGCGAGCGCCTCCCCGACCATCTTCAGGTAGGGCGCGGTCGTATTGCTGCCCATCCAGCCGATCACGACCCGATCATCCCGGAGCGTCGCCCGGCCATTCCCCCTC
>JACCZL010000509.1 GCA_013695975.1 Chloroflexota bacterium | reverse complement strand
GCCTGGCTGTAGGTCGTCAAGACCGAGAAGGGGCGGCCGAGGCCGCGCAGCGCCCGCAAGTTTCGCTCGCAGACGACGATGTCCTGGCTCCAGTCCTTGATCGCTACGACGGTGGGGACGCGCTCGGCTAGATCGACGAGCATCTCGGTCGTGTAGCCGAGATTCGAGCGCAGCGGATACTGGAAGGCGATTAGCGGCAGGCCCGAGGCGTCGGCGATCCGCGCGAAGTGGGCGTAGACCATCTCCGGACGGTGCTGGACTCCGGCGATGAACGGGATCGGCGGAAAGACCAGCAGGGCCCGCATCCCGAGCGTCGCCCACTCGCGGCCGAGGCTGGCCGCCAGCGCGGTCCCATCGGCGTAGACGCCGGCCACGATCGGCACCCGATCCCCCACCTCGTCGAGCGCGATCTCGAGCGCCCGCCGCTGCTCGTCCCGGGTGAGCGAGGCGACCTCCGAGGCGTGGGCGTTGGCGGTGATCGCCGTGACGCCACGGACGTCGGCCAGGTCCCTGAGGTGACGGCGGTACGACGGCTCGTCGATGCTGAGGTCCGCGTGCATCGGCAGCAGGTTGGCGGGGATCACGCCGTGGGGTAGGTAGTCAGAAGCCATCATCACGTCCCTCCCAGAAACGGATTGTACCGTCCTGGAACTGGTCAGCGGACCGACGCACGCCGGCGGGACGCGATCAGCGCCCATACGCGCTCCCACGCGGCTCCACGGCCAAGACTACCAGTTCACGAGTCACGCGGTTGTAGGTGAACGTCACTCGCCAGGTGCCAACCCGCAAGCGCCAGTCGTTCGGCCGGCCCGCCAGCTACTTCACGTCGCCGCGGCCCGTCTCGGCGAGATCCAGGACCCGCCGGCGCATGTTCGCCGCCCGCTTCGGCTCGCGGCGAGCGACCTGTTCCAGCTCGGCGAGGGCCTCGTCCTGCCAGCGGACCGCCCAGCTCACAGCCCAAGTCGACGTGCCGCTTCCTCATCGCTGACGGTGTAGCCACGGGCCGCGGCCTGACGCCGCCGGTCCAACATGGCGGCCTGCTCTGGTGTGACCAGCTCGTCATCTTCCGCGGCCTGGGCCAGCGCCCGCACGAACGGATCGTCCGTGAGACCGGCGAGGAACCGACCCGCCTCGACAAGACGGTCCTCCGGCAAGGCATCAAGCAGCTCGTGCAGGCTGGCACGCGTCATCGTCGTCTCTCCCGGTTCAGCGAGTTCCGTAGCTACGATAGCAGCCTGCCGAAGCCGCCAGCACACACCACAGGCCCAGCGGGAGCAGGTTGTCGCCCGGCTGTGGTCAGAACTCGCGTCCGGCCCCTGCCGAGAGGACCGGACCACACGGAGAGGGTCGAACCGACATTCTCAGTCGACCCGGAGCTGAGGTGCGGACGATGGCTGAACGCGAGCGCCGCCGTCACGCGGTATGGGCAGGGGCAGCGCGGCTTCGGTGCTCCGCTCGTGCTCGGCTGACGGCGTTGGCGACGGCTGCCTTGAGCTCCCCGTCAGGCGCGTCCTTGAATGGCTTCCCGAATGCCTCCAGAATGGCCACATCCCGCCGACGCTCCGCCTCGAACTTCTCCAGTTGTGCCAGGTCATCCGCGGAGACAATCGCCGCCATCGGCGTGCCGCTCCTTTCGATTACCACCCGAGCCTGACGGCGGGACACCGCGCGCAAGAGCTCGGTCCATGCCTGGCGTGCTTCGGACGCCTCGACAGTCAGGATTTCCGGTTCTCGCTCGCCCACGTCAGCCCTCCGGCAGGTAGCACAGATTGTATCAGGCACGGGGCGTCAGCAGGCGCAAGAGTTGAAGCACTCCCACGGACGGCGGAGGAGAAGAGCAGGATCGTCGTCACCTTGGCGTAGGGCGTCCCATTCGGTTCTGGCTCGTCCAGCAGCTTCAGTGCGCCACCGGCTACAGCTACTGTTCTATGTTCACTACGTCGGCGACCGAGCGCTCCAGCATGTGGGTGTTCGTGTTCTGAGAAAATGTCATCCTTGAGTAGTCCGGGAGTATGTCACCCGCGATGCCGGCGCCAGGGGTGGTCTGGGCCGGGCGTGCGAGAGCGGGGCGGCGACGCCGAGGTCTTTTTCCGCACCCTGCTAGATCGAACCTGGGGTCGCGCGCCCTTTGGCACCGTCAGGACGGGACCCTCTTCCTTTCGACCTTTTGCGCCTCGGGGGCACGAGATCAAGGGTCATTAGAACGAGCGTGGTTGACTAACCGGGTCAGATCATTGCCGCCTGAACACCAGTTTTCGGTGCCGGAGGCGAAAACAATGCCATGGGAAGACACCTCAGCGACCACGTACGGAGCGTTGGGCCAAAACCCGAACATCGGACTCCCGGACTGTCCCGACATGACATCGGCGGAGGTGGTCATTGCCCGAGCCGAGCCGTAATCCCATTCGTCTTCATCGAGCCTCTGGTCACGCTGCCAGACCGGAAAGAGGCTGCCCGCTATGTCACCGGGATAGCCGATGCTCCATCAGTAGTCTTCGTCATCCCAGGCGCTGTTGTAGGTGCGAGTCCCCATCCAGCCGAAGCGATCGCCAAGGCGCTGGTCGGTCACAAGTACCGCGTAGTCTTCGTCCAGCGTCGTATAGTCAGGATCGGCGACGTGCGTGAAGGCCCACGCCTTCACGGCTTGCGCCGTTGCCGCCACCGTCCCACCGGCCCGATGCACCTCGATAGTGGCCCCGCCATCCCAGTCGACGACGTGACTGGCGGTCAGGACATGACGGGGCCCGACAAGCACACCCGATCCCTGCCCTGTATTCACGATCCGACAGACGCAGCCCCAGGGGTAGTTAGTGTCGCTGTAGACGAGGCGCTCGTCTGCCCCCCAGACAACCAGCGGATCGAGAGGAACGCCGCGGTGCTGCACTCGAGGCCTGGGGCGCCGCGGCGCGGCCCGAGGCTTAAGGGCGGAACCCACCTAGGGCGGTCGATGGCCCGACGTCCGGTCCGCTCGCTCGTCAGCACTCCGCCTGATGGTGCTCACCGCGATCCGCCGATTCGTGGAGAGGTCCGACCAGAGCCCCCGCAGCTCCTCCGGCACCTCCTTGGTGGCCTCGACGGTCTCAGTTCGGTCGCGCAGCTCGCTCCAGGTGAGCGGTCGGTCGTGGCTGCTGTCGCGCATGCTGATCGTCGGTGGTTCCCCGCTGCTCCCCTCGACCTTTCGTAGTGTCCCATCGTCCTGTACTTCATACTACGTCCCATCATCGCCGGTAACAGTCTGTTTCGTTCCCATCGCTAGCACCTCCGAGACGACCGAGCGTGCCCTTTCCTTACCAGGTCTGGGCACGTTGGGCCTCTCTGCAACTAAGACGCAACCATCGTACTCTTAAGTCGCTGGGGTGTCAAATTCGCAACAACGACTAGCAGTCACTAGTGGGTCATGTCGCAATTGGCTGAAGAGCGGATTCTGGAGCGATACTGCATGGGAGGAGCATTGTATTATGGCAACCATGCAGCAGGAGCGCTCGCGGCCGCTGACGCTGGCGGAGGAGCGCGAGTTGACAACGATCACGCGGGCGAGCAGCGAGCGCCTGGACCGAGTGCGTCGGGCGCGGGCGCTGCTGGCGGTGGCCGGGGGGCAGTCATTCGGGGCG
>JACCZL010000490.1 GCA_013695975.1 Chloroflexota bacterium | reverse complement strand
TTGAGCGCTCCAACCCCCAACAGGACCGGACCATCAGTGGGAACACCCGAGTGCTGGGAGGGCAGAGGCGTTGCCAGGCTGCACCCGATTCCTGCCGCCGGCGGCTCGAAGCCATTGTTGACGACCTGGAGGTTCTCGAGCGGCACCGCCTCGGCGACGCGTGCTCGGGTGAAGCGTGAGACGCAGACGACCGAGCTCGCTCGCCGCAAAGCGCGGGCGAACAGGGTCCGCGTGAGCGGGTTCCCCCGGAGCGGGGCGACGCCGTAGGTTCCGTGGACGGTCACCAGATAGGGCCACGGAATCGCCAGCGACGCTGCCAGAGCGTACGGCTCGACGAAGAAGTGGACCAGCTCAGACCCGCGCGCTCGGCCGACAACCTGGGCCAGGTTCCAGCCAATCGCCAGCGGCCGGTCGAGCGGCGCCAGCGGGGTCGTCAAGCAGGGGACGATCGGGGTACCTTCGAAGCCGCTCGGCGGGCGCGACCGCCGCTCCGTGAGCACCCGCACCGAGACACCTCGCTCGCGCAACCCCCTGACCAGCCCCAGGCTGTAGCGGCCCCAGCCACTGTCCGGTTGGAGCTGCCAGGTGACGACGCACACGCGGAGCGTCCTAGCCATCGCTCGACTCGGCGCCGGCCTCGAAGAAATCGATCAAGCGCGCGGCGCGGGCATCCCAGGTGTACCCGTCGGCGTCACGCTGCGCCCGCGCGGCCAGGCGCACGGCGAGCGCCGGATCCGCCAGCAACCGTTCGATCGCCAGTGCCAGAGCGCCCGCGTCACCTGGACGGACCAGCAGCGCATTCTCCCCATGACACAACACCTCGCGAAGCGATGGTAGGTCCGAGGCGACGATCGGAACACCGGCCGCCATGTAGTCAAACAGCTTCAGCGGCGATGTGAAGTACCGCGCGACCGGCTCGTCAGGGAGCGGCAGCACGGCAACCGCCGCGCCCCGCAGCGCATCGGCAACCCTGCCATAAGGGACGTACCCTCGAAACTCGATCCGTGCGCCCACCCCGATCTCGTCTGCCCGCCTCCCCAGCTCGGCAAGCTGAGGATCAGGGACCCCGTTCCGCCCGCCCGGGAGCCCGCCGATGACCACCAGTCTCACATTCGGCAGCAAGGTGGCCGCCTCGATCAGCAAGCCTACGCCCTTCCACGGGTAGAGCTGCCCCGCGTAGTAGACCGCGGCCTTTTCGGGCAGGTGTTCGAGCGTCCGCGCCGGCTTCTTACCCCGCACACCCGAGCCATCCGGCACGGTCCTCACCCGGCCCGCCGCAACGCCGTACTCCTCCAACAGGATCCGTCGCGCGCATTCGGTGATCGTGACGATCCGATCGGCCTGAGCGAAGACCGCCGCTTCGAGGCTGCGCAGGCGCGCCGCCGCCGATGGCGGCAGGACGGCCCTGCCCGCACCTTCGCGCACCTCGAAGGACGGCAGGCCGTGTACCTCGAAGCCCAGGCGAGCGCCGATCGCGTGGGTCAGGCCGGCCGCCAGGCAGGCCGTTCGAAGGTCACGGGCATACACCACGTCGGGCCGCCTGCCCAGCAGCTCGCCGGGCAGAACGCCCACCAGCCCCACGAGGTAGCTGGCCTGCCAGAGGCGGGTAAACCAGCGGAGCACCCGCGGCGGGGCGCTGGGCGGGATGCGCAAGATCGGCACGCCGACCAATCGGAGCAGCGGGTGCGGCTCCAACCCATACGACCGCAGCGCCCGCTGGGGCGGCGCGCCTCCCCGCCGCCCAACAACGAGGGTGACTTCGACGCCCGCCCGCGCCAGCGCATGGCAGGTGTGTACGATCTGGATCGCCCGCGCCTTCGGCTGAGGAAAGTCCGTGCTGCCGAGATACAGGAGGCGCATCAGTACTCAGAGGCCCGCGACGTCGGCGAGTCGAGGCTGCCACCGACCACTCGCCTCACGGCCTCGATTATACGTTCAGCTCGGCGATCCCAGGTGTACGCCGCCACGTCGGCGAAGGCGCGACGTCGGAGGCGATCCGCCAGCGCCGGGTCGCCGAGCAGGCGCTCGATCGCTCGAGCCAGGCCGTCTGGCTCGTCCGGCGTCACCAGCAAAGCGTTCTCCTCGTCGGTCAACACCTCGCGGAGCGCCGGCAGGTCAGAGGCCACGATCGGGACACCTGCCGCCATGTAGTCGAACACCTTGAGCGGTGAGGTAAAGTAGCGCGACATCAGCCGATCCGGCAGCGGAACGACCCCGGCCGCGGCGCCCTCCAGCCGGCCTCGGACCCGTGCGTGAGGAACGAAGCCGTGAAAGGTGACCCGCCCTCCAATGCCGAGCCGCTCGGCGAGCGCACGGCACCGCGCAAGGTCGGGGTCCGCCCCGTCGCGAGTGGAGAGCCCACCCAGGACGGAGAGCGTCACGTCGGGCAGCTTCGCCACGGCCCGTAGCAGCACGTCCACTCCCTTCCAGGAGTAGAGCTGGCCCGCATAGACGACCTCGCGCCCGCCTGGGCCGCGCCGCGGCAGACCGCCCTCAGGCGACATCGTCCCATCCGGCACCGCCGCGATGCGCCGGGCCTCTACGCCGTGCTCTTGCCGAAGCAGGTCGGCCGAGCACCGCGTGAGCGGTGCGAGCAGATCGGCCTCGGCAAACACGGCCCGCTCCAGCCGACGGGTCCGGTCAGCCACTCCCCAGATCTCGGCCGGATCGAGCGAGCGGTTGTCGCGCGGCCTGGTCGAAAAGATCTCGTGGACTTCGTAGATGACCGGTCGGCGATGTAGTGACCGTGTCCGTAGGAACATCCAGGCCAGCCGAGGATCGCGCGCCAGGACCAGGTCCGGACTCGGACGGCATCGCAGTAAGTCCGCCAGGCAGAGCAGGCCGTAAGACCAGTTTGCAACGGCCAGCCGCGCATGAATCTCGAGGCGGGCCAGCCGATCGAGTCGGAGCAGTGGCAGCGGGACGATCTGGAGCCGCCGGTGCGGTGCGAGCCCGTAGCCGGCGAGGGCCTCGACTGTAGACCGACGAGTCTGCCCCCACCCCGGTCGTTGCGCGAGCACGCGCACGCCCCAGCCGGCTCGGGCGAGCGCGTGGGCGGTGTGAAGAGACTGGATGCCGCGAGCCTGCGCCGTCGGAAACTCGAACCCGCCGACATACAGCAGTCGGGGCGGAGGCGCCCTCATCGACAGCCGGTCTGCTCGGCGATCATGTGGACCACCGCGTCGGCCAGCCGACTGACACTGTGTCGGCCTTCGACCACCGCGCGCAACCGCGCCGCTAGGGCCCGCCGCTCCGACTCGGAGCGGTCGAGCCACCCCGTCAGGCATGCCGCCAGTGCCCGAGCATCGCCTGGCGGAAAGCTCAGTTGATCCCAGCTCTCCCCGAGGAACGGCCGAAAGGCGGGATCAGCCACGATCGGCAGCACGCCACAGGCCGCCGCCTCGAGGACCACTTTGTCGAGGCTCCCCGTCCGACTGCAACTGACGAGCATCGTCGCCCGCTGGTAGACCGACGGCATCTGGGCGTGGGGAATACCCGTTTCGACCCCCACCCGGTCCCCCAACCCCAGCCGTTCGGCGCGCCCTCGGAGGGAAGGGAGATAACGCCGCTCGCCTGGCCCGTGAACGCCGCCGACCAGCACGAGCCTCGGCGCAGCCCCTTCGGCCGACTCGCGTCCCAGCTCCGCGAAGCCGTCCAGCACGGTCTCGAATCCCTTGATCGGCGAGAAGCGACCGACGCTCAAAATCGTGGGTGGCCCAGCAGGAGCGCCGCTCACTGGCCGAAAGCGCTCGGTGTCGATCCCCTGCCCTGTGATCGTCAGCTTGCCGCTTCGGATGCGGAAGCCGGCCGTCGTCGAGGTACCGGCGCCGGCCACTAGCGCGTGGGCGAGCCGCAGCATTGGGCTGACCTGGCCGTGGGCGTACCAGAGAAACAGGGGCCGCCGCGCCAGGCGGGCAAGCGGCGCCGCCGCGACCGCGAAGATCGGCGCCATGTGGGCCAGGACCGCGTCGACCTCGCCGCTGAGGCACAGCCGTCCCACTACCCGCTGAAGTCGAGCCAGCCAGAGCAGCTTGTCCCCGGTCTCCTCCTTACCGAGGCTGAAGAATCGAGCGTTCGGCGGCAGCGCTGGATCACCCGCCCAGAGCGCGACGACGTAAAGGCGCTCGACCCGCTCGGCCAGGGCCGTCATCCAGGTATGCACGTGGCCGAAAAGATCGTCGTTCGGGTCGACCTTCGGCGTGATAACCAGCAGTCTCATCGATGCCGGCCCCGTCCCGTCCGCGCCTCGACCGCCTCGTAGAACACGCTCAACGTCTGATCGACCATCCGCTCGACGGTCCGCTCACCCGCCTCCTGGCGCGCCGCGCCCGCCAGCCGCCCTGCCAGGCCCCGATCTTCGAGCAGCCGGAGCATCGCCCGCTCCGTCGCCCCGATGTCGCCAAACGGGACCAACAATCCATTCTCGCCGTCCTGAACCAGCTCCAGATTGCCGCCGACGGCCGTCGCCACGACCGGCACCCCGGCCGCCATCGCCTCCAGCAGCACGTGGGACAGCCCCTCGTAGCCGGAGCAGAGCGCCAGGGCATCGGCCGCCTTCAAGTACAGGGCCACCTGCTCGTGCGGAACCTCGCCCACGAACCGCGCGCCGGTCGGCAGTGATGCCGCCAGACGCTCGAGCCGCCGGCGATCCGGCCCGTCCCCCACGACCACCAAGGAGGCCATCGGTCGACGCTGTCGGATCGCCCACATGGCCGAGATCAATGTGTCGATCCCTTTCCAGGCGGTCAGCCGCGCGATCGTGAGCACGACCTCGAGCTCGGGTTCGAGCCCGAGCAGTGCCCGCCCTCCCGCGCGGTCGACTCCCAGTGCGGCCGTCGGGTCGGCGACGGCATTCTCGACGACGCGGACCCGTTCGGGCGGCACCC
>JACCZL010000486.1 GCA_013695975.1 Chloroflexota bacterium | reverse complement strand
AGAACCAGGGTCGGCGGCCAAACCCCGCCGAGCAAACGGCGCGCGAGCAGGTAGATCGGGACCGCCGACAACGCCAGACTCGCCTGCTGCAGCACCAGCAGCCATCTCGGATCGGGCGCCACCGCGTAGCCCGGCGCCAGCAGCGCCAGCAGTGGGGCGAGGTGCTCCGCCAGGTGGATCCGATTCGACTCGAGGAGCGTCGTCGAGAACGGCTGCCCGTGCCCGGTGTTCCAGAGCACCTGGAGGTACACCCCGATATCACGAGACGTGCTGTTGTACGTCGCGTGCTCGGCCAGGGGAATCCAGGACGCGACCAGGAACCACACCAACCCGATCCCGACCGCCGGCAGATGCCTCGGATCGAGCTTTCGGGGCCAGGCAGCCTGGGAACGGGCCCTCCCGGAACGGTACCCGGCTGCCAGCTCAGGCCCGGGTCTGGCGAGAACCCTCGCCGCGAAGACCCCACCCCAGGATCGCGAAGTGGATGCCACCCTGGAAGGGTACCCTCGTGCGGCCTACGACCGTCATCGCCCGCGTCGCACCGTGTCCCTACGTCGGGAGCGCTTACACCCGCGCAGTCTGTCCGCTCGCCTCGCCAGCGCGCAGGTCAGACGGCCAGACGACCACCTCGCGGCCATCCGGCACGTTCTGGACGAGGAGGAGCCGGGTACGGGTGAACGTGGTCCCTTCCACCCGAGTCGCCCCGCCCGGCAAGCAGGGCGGCGCACCCCCCGCTGTCAGGGCCTCGCGCACGCCGCGCGCGCTGAGCGTGCCCGCCCGACCGATCGCCTCGACGAGCGCGGCAGCGGCGCCGTACGCGAACGTATGCTCGGCTTCCGCGGTCCGCCCGTAGGCCCCCGAAAAGCGAGTGGCGAAGCCCTGGGCGGCATCGCTCCCAAGGGCTGAAGACCAACCCGTCGCCGTGACCAGCCCGTCCGCTGCCGGTCCGAGCTGGGCCCGCATCGCGGCGTGGTTACCTTGCAGCCCGTAACTGATCACCCGTGGCGCTGGACGAAGCACCGCCACCTGACGGTGCAGCACGATAGCCGCCTCGATCGTCGTGTCGGCCAGCAGCGCGTCGGGCTCCGCCCCTCGGAGGTCGCGGACCAACGGCCGATAATCGGCCGGCTGAACGCTCGGCAGCCTCTGGTCGAGGATCAGGTCGAAGCGCGAAGGGTCCTGCCCCGCCTGGTCCAGGATGCTCGCTCGGTAGTTCGCGCCTGCCTCACCAGGCCGTGAAAGGAGTCCGATCCGGACTGGGCGACGCAGCAGATCGCGGTCCTGGGACCAGCTCAGCCAGGCGAGCTGAGTCGCCGCCAGCTCCGCGATCAGCGGCCCAAAACCAAATCCGTAGCGGCGGTCGCGGAAGTCGTCCGGGACGCTCTCCAGTCCGCTCACATACGGCACCCCCCGCTCCTCGGCCAGCCCCAATCGCGCCGCTGCCGCCCCGCCGAAGCCCCCGAGGAGGGCGTCAACTCGGTCGTACTCGACCAGGCGCTCGTAAAGCTGCCGCGACCTCGTCGGGTGCCCCTGATCGTCGTACAGGATCAGCCGCACCTGGACCTGACGCTGGTACTCCGAGAGCCAGATCCCGCCCCTGCCGTTGACCTCGTTGACGGCAAGCTCGTAGCCGGCTCTGAGAGCGAGCCCGACGTCGACATGGGGGCCCGAGAAGGGGAAGGCGGCCCCGAGTCGGATCTCCGAGGGGATCGGGCGCTCGACGGTGTACTCGACATTCGGCTCGCGAGATACGCCCGACTCCGGGCGCCGTCCCCTCACCCCGCACGCCGTCGCAAGCGCCGCTGCGCCGCCGGCGAGCAGTCGCCGCCGCCCGGCGTCGAACCGACGATCCAGCCTCACGCCCGCATTCTAGCCCGAATTATGCACCCGCTGCTCTGGGCAGGCGCCATCGCTCCGAGGGGATCGATCGGACCAAGGCGATCATCCGGGACGCAACATGCTCATGCGCACATCGATGAGCATCTTGAGCATCTTGGGACCGCGATGATCATCTTGGGATCAGTCTTTAGAGCTGTTGCGGCGAGTCCGCCGCCACCGCGCAACTACTC
>JACCZL010000464.1 GCA_013695975.1 Chloroflexota bacterium | reverse complement strand
GCTGACCGCCAGGTCGACCTTCTTCCAGTAGTACTGGAGGTCGGTCGAGGACCAGTTTCGGTAGGCTTCCTCCCAGGTCAACTGCCCGGTGTGGGGCGCGGCCAGGTTCGACTCGGCGATCGGCTGGGAGCGGGCCTGATGGCGGTAGTCGACCGACAGGCGCAGACGATCGGGCGTCAGATTGGGGAGCGCCTGGTGCACCAGCATGCTATGGAAGAGCAGGACGTCGCCGGCCCGGTAATCGGTGCTATGCCAGTTGTCCGGAAGCTTGTCCTCGTCGATCCCCATGCCGCCGGCGCCCATCCGGATGTGATGATCGTGGACGCCGCCCTTATGGGTGCCGGCGTTGACCTGAAGCCCGCCGAGCTCCTTCGGGACGTCACTCAGCGGGATCCAGGTGGTGAACGTCTCGGCGGTTCCCTGGATAAACGGGAAGTCCTGGTGGGCCGGTGTGGTGTACTGGACGTTCTGGGGGAAGCTGAGGCGGGCGATCTTGTTCGGGTGTGGCAGCCCGGGCTCGCCGAGCATCGCGCTGATCGCCTGCTGGAGGGCCGGGTGATGGGCGAGGGTGTGGAAGGACTCCAGCTTCTGCACCTCGCGGTAGACGTCGAGGAAGGCCGGCTCGGGCTCGACACACGCCTTCGACGGATCGGCCCGCCCTTCCAGCAGCTCGGAGCCTTCGACCAGCCAGCCGCCGGCGCGGCAGCGTTCGAGGATGTCCCGACGCACCGCCGCAAGCTCCTCGCGCGGCAGCAGCTCACGGAAGAAGAGGAAGCCGTCCCGGTCGAGTTGGGCACGCAGCTCCTCCGGCCTGTCGAGGAGGTGGTTTGACGGCGAAAACTCGTGCAGCGACATGTGGCCTCCTTGCCTGGTCTACTGGCAGTCTGACTCGCGGGAGTACAACACGCCGATCGACCGATGTCAAGTTCGGCGTACGACGGGTAGTGTGCGGGCGAGTCCAGGTCCGAACACTACTCGGCGCCGGTGAGCGCACGTCGGGGATTGTCGACCATGATCTGATCGATGTGCTCGCGCGATAGACCCGCGTCGAGGAGGCGGGGGACAAGACCGGTCAGGATGAAGGCGTAACCGGTCCCGCCGTAGGCCTGCAGGTCCGACTTGTTGCAGTTGTCGCTGGCGAGGAGAAGTTGTCGAATATAGCCCTTGTCGACCAGGTTCTTGATCCAGCCGATCCGGATCTCGACCTCCCAGGCGTACTTGCCATGATTTCGATCGAACTGGACCCAGGCCCCACGCGAAGCGACCGCCTCGTGATACCACGGGTGGGGGTAAGTGTCGCAGTGGCCGACGATGACCCGGCGCGGGTCGACTCCCTCTTCGGCCAGAAGATCGAGCTGGGTCAGCCCGACTGGCGACCGGCTCGCGTGGGTGGTGATGGTCAGGCCAGTCTGCTTGTGAGCCCGGGCCGCGGCGCGGAAGACGCGCTCTTCAATCCCCGAGATGTAGTCCCAGTCGCAGCCAATCTCCCCGATAATCCCGGACCTGACGCCGGTGTCGCCCACCCCGACCTGGTGGTCGCGGATGATCTCGTCGGCGAGGTCGTTGGTCGTGCGGCGGTTCAACTCGGGCGGGTAATACGGCTCGCGATACCAGCCCGACCCCATGATGACGTTGACCCCGGAAGACTGGGCGATCTGCCGAAGCGCGAGCGGATTTCGCCCGAGCCACTCATTCGTCGCATCCACGAGTGACTGTCCACCGGCATCCTTGAACAGACCGAGCTCGCGAACCGCCAGCTCGATGTTGTCGAGGTGCCCATCCGTCACGCGGGTGATCCGGTGGAGCTCGATCAGCAGATGCTCGTGGGTCAAGGTGATGCCGAGCTGGTCCGGCCGAATCGGCCCGGTCACCGTCGTGACCATCGACAGTGTGGTCATGTCCCAACCTCCTGGTGAGCCGGGGACGGCCGCGGTCTTCGGTTGCGCACCTGGCCGTTCAACGCGCCGTCCTTCAGTCGCCGCCGAGCCGTCAGGCACCCGAGGGCGGCTGGGAGATCTCGACCGCCGCGCCATCGGGGTCGCGCAGGTACATCACCTTCGCCCCGGCGTTCGGCCCCTGCAGGAGCTCGACCGGTCCGTCGGAGATGAACGTCGCGCCGGCGGCGCGGAGCCGTTCTGCCAGAGCGACGACGTCGTCGACCCGAAAGCAGACGTGGCCGCTGCCCGGCTGATTGGAACGGAAGCTGAGAGGCTGTCCTGTCGGGTCGAGGTACTGGAGCAGCTCGAGACGGGTGGTCTCGTCCCCGGTCCGCATGAAGGCGATCCGCAGTCGGGCGCCCGGCATGCCGACGACCCGCGCGATCGTCTCGTCGTCTCGCTCGAACACCATCTGGACCTCGAGCCCGATCCCATCTCGGTAGAAGGCGATCGCCCGGTCCAGGTCGCTGACGGTGATGCCCGCGTGGTGGATGGCCAGTCCCATTACAGGTCCTTTCGGTGGTCTTCTCGCGTCGGGGAGCAGCCCGTCACACCGGCTGCTCCCGCGCAGTTTGGCGCGTCACGATACGGTGGGCCGCGGATCGAAGCACAGGTGCAGCGGTCTGAACGAGCGGTTCACGAAGCCGACGTAGCGGGGTGGCTCGGCATCCGGGTCGAGCCGCGGGTTGGGCAGTCGCGTCAACAGGGCGTCGATCGCCTCGTACGCCTCGGCGCGAGCGAGGCCAGCGCCGACGCAATGGCGCGGGCCGACGTTGAACGCGAGGTGATTTCGGATCGCGCGTCGGTCCAGGTCGAGCTGCGCCGGGTCCGAGTAACGCTCCGGGTCGCGGTTTGCCGCGGCGTTGATCGGATGGACCCGTTCGCCGCGGCGGATCGGGGTCCCCGCGAGCTCGACGTCGCGGGTCGCCACGCGCACCCTGATGTGGGTGACGGTGATCGCGCGCAGCGTCTCGTCGATGAACCGTGGCAGGAGGGCGGCCGGGTCCGCCGCGACCTGCGCCCGCAACGCCTCGCGCGTCACCAGCAGGTAGGTCAACGTGCAGAGGAGATGCGTGGTGGTCTCGGTTCCGGCTTCGAAGAGCACCTTGCACTGCGCGATGACGTCGTCTTCCCCCCAGTCGTCGAAGAT
>JACCZL010000446.1 GCA_013695975.1 Chloroflexota bacterium | reverse complement strand
TGGCGGGCACCGGGCTCGCGCCGAACCTCGCTGGGACCGGCGGGCAGTACTTCGCGATCTTTGCCGACGGTCATCACCGGCAGTTGCCCCGCCTGACTGGCGGCCCCTTCAAGTACAAGACGTTTGCCGCCGATACATTGGCGAAATCGATCAAGTTCGCTACCAAGCCCATGAAGCAGGCGGTGATCGCGCCCTCCATGCTGGCCCTGCTGTATCCCTTGAACGAAGAGGTGCCGGGCTATGCCCGAGCGCAGTTCGAGGAAGACCTTTGCAACGAATGCGAGAAGGATATCCGGGGAGCGTTCCGAGCCGGCGCAGTCAGGGTGTCAATGGATTTCACAGAGGGCCGGCTGGCGACCAGGGCTGACCCCCGCAACCCATGGACGGGCGCCGGCATGCTGCCGCACTTCATCGAGCTGAACAACCGCGTGCTCGACCGCTTCACGCCCGAGGAGCGCTCGAGGATCGGCATCCACACCTGCCCCGGAGGCGACCGCGATTCGGTCCACAGCGCCGACGTGCCCTACAGCGATCTGCTGCCGAGCATGTTCCGGATGAACGCCGGGTACTTCCTGATGCAGTTGGCGAGCGAACGAGATCGGGACCCGGTGTACAAGATGGTCGGGGAGCACAGCCGGGAGGACGCCAATGGCGTCTCGCAGATGTGCTACATCGGGGTGACCAATCCGCAGAATCCCAGGGTCGAGAGCGCGCAGGAGATCTGCGATGCTCTGGTCCGAGCCGCCAACTTCATCCCGAAGGAGCGCCTTGGCGCAACCGATGATTGCGGCTTCTCGCCGTTCAGTATCGACGAGAAGCCGAACCACGGTTCGCCTGACTATGCCCGCGACGTGGCGTTTCAGAAGATCAAGAACCGCGTCGACGGGGCCAGGATGGCCGCGGAGAAGCTCGGTGTGAGATAGCGCCGCGGCGAGGGGGGTCGGTCTCCGTGCGAGCGCGTGCTTCACCTGGGGCGATCCTCCACGTGGACTCAATCGGCGATCGTCGAGGCCCTGGAGGTCGGGCCCGCCCGACCTCCAGGGTCCGCCCAGCGGCGTTCGCTAGGGCCCGCCGACACCGGCGACCTCCTGCCGCGCGAGGGCGGCGCCGGCGCTCATGGCGCTCAACTTGGCCTGGGCGACGTCGGTGGGGAGGTGGCGCAGGCCGCAGTCCGGGTTGACTACGACGCGATCGGCTGGCAAAACCTGGAGTGCCCTGCGCACGCGCGAGGCGACCAGGTCCGTCGTCTCGACCTCGCGGCTCTTCACGTCGATCACGCCTAGCCCGAGGACGAACGGGACCGGATAGCGCTTGAAGAGCTCCAGGTCGTCGTAGCCCTTGCGGGCGAACTCCAACACCAACTGGTCAACCCGGGCCTCGAGGACGGCCGGGAACAGGAAGTCGTAGTGGCCCTCCCAGGCCGGGCGGGCGTAGCGATTGCCGTAGCAGATGTGGGCCGCCCAATGGACCTCGACTCCCTCGACGACGGCGTTGAGCGCACGGATCGCCAGCTCGACCTGGTGCGGGTACCCCGCAAGGAACGGCTCGTCGATCTGCAGGAGGGTGGCGCCGGCCGCGGCGAGCAGGCGCGCCTCCCGGTTCAGGACCCGCGCGAACGCCATCACCAGGTCGGCCTCATCGGCATAGCCGTCGTTGCGGACCCGCTTGGCCAGCGAGAACGGGCCTGTGAACGAGACTTTCACCGGGCGATCGGTGTACGCGCGGGTGAAAAGGAAGTCGTCGACCAGCCCGAGCGGCGGGCCGTCCTCGGGGATCGGGGCGGGGACGACCGCGTCGTGATAGTCGTAGTAGTAGGCCTTGGCCAGGTGAGGGATGTCGACGCCCGGCATCCGCGCCAGGAAGTAGTCGACATCGTTGTCGCGGCGCAGCTCGCCGTCCGAGACGATGTCCAGGCCGGCCCGCTCCTGGTCCTTGAGGGCCGCCTTGATCGCGACCTCGTGGATCTGCTGGAGGTAGGCCCCGCTGATCCGGCGCTGGTAGTAGTCGGTCTTTAGCCGCTCGAGCCACTCCGGCACCGAGTAGGAGCCGACGACCGCCGTCGCCAGCGGCCCAAGCCCATTCGCGGTCGGCGCCACCATGCCCTACTCCCGCACGCTGGCGGTCAGCGTCATCACGTTCGCCCCCACGCGGTGGGCGAAGGGCGCGAAGCCGACGTCGAAGCCGCGGCGTCCGCCGATCGCCTGGATGAGCGGACCGTTGACCCAGTTGACGACCGAGCCGTCGTACTTGCCCGGCCCCTTGAAGCCGCCGGCGTACTGGTGGGGGTCGGTCACGAACAGGTCGTGGCAGAGGAGCACGCCGAGCGGGTGCAGGAGCGGCAACGTGTCGACGAAGCTGGCCACGGCCCCGTTGCTGACGTGCATCCGGGTGTCGCCCTCGGTCTCGAGGATCGGCAGGAGCGCCTCCCCGCCGATGCCCGGCGCCACTTCGTAGGCGTCCAGCTCCTCGAGCGGCAGATATCGCTCCTCGAGCCGCAGCGCCTCCCAGGCGTCACGCCAGAGCGCGACCGCCGCGAGCAGGGTCGAGAAGCGCTCCGGTAGGGCCTCGGCGAGCACCTCGGGCCCGAGCCGCAGCAGCCGCGTTACCAGCCCCGGGACTTGGTCCGGGGGCACGCCGAGGCCCTCGCCGATCCGCTCGGCGGCCGGGCCGGGGAGATACGCCCGGACCTGGACGTGGAAGAGGTGGCCCCCCAGGCGGACGACCTCGTCGGTCGGCAGGTTGTCGTAGACGTTGGAGATGTACACCAGGAACGCCTTGTAGCGGAGGAAGCCGAGGGTGTCAGAGGGACGGGTGGCGTCCAGGGTCAAGCAGCTCAGTCGCTCGGCGTGGTGGCTCACGTTCGCCCGCGCCCGCTCCAGGACGTGGGGCGAGTAGTCGCCCATCAGGTAGTGGAGCCGGCGGTAGTAATCTTTGCCCAGCTCGCGGTCGAGCCGCAGGAATTCGTCCAGCCAGATCCGGGCCTGATTGCCGTTGCCAACGCCCAGCTCCAGGATGTGGAGCTCCTCCGGCAGCGCCCGCCGCGCCGCCAGGTCGTCCCAGATCGCGAACAGCTTCAGGATCAGCTCGCGGGCCGCCGCGAGGTTGCGGGCGTCGCTCTCGCCGCCCGGCAGGGCCTGCTCGTAACCCCGCCCGGTGGCCTGCTCCCAGAGGGCCAGGGCCTTCCAGTAGAGGGCGTTGAAGTCCCAGATGCAGCTCGCGGCGCCGGGACCCCAGTCTTCGAGGTACTGACGTCCGCTCGGCGCGGAGCGGTCAGGATCAGCCAGCGCGCGGGTCAGCTCGGCGCTCACGTCGATGGCGCCGCTGCGTCGCAGGTCGATGGCGAGCTCGTACGAGGCGCAGGTACCGCCGGCGCCGTTGCGGTCGGCCCGCGCGGTTTCGAACGCCGACGGCACAATCGTGCGCAGGTCGATCGACTCGCGAAAGTTCTGCTTGTACTGGACCCAGTCGCAAACCACCCGCAAGCGGGCCAGGTCGAGCGATCCATCTCGGGCGGTCTGGACGACCGCGGCCAGGATCGGCCCAACGTCGAGCGCCTTCGGCCCCCGCAGCTTGTCGGTTGCGCGTAGCTCGATGATCATGCTCGGCTAAAAC
>JACCZL010000421.1 GCA_013695975.1 Chloroflexota bacterium | reverse complement strand
AGGCCAACCTGCCCGAGCCGAAGCGCCAGATGCTGCGCGCGCTCCACCAGACCGACGCCGCGCTCGCCGGCAAGAAGGTGCTGATCGTCGACGACGACATCCGCAACATCTTCGCCCTCACCGCCGCCCTGGAGAGCTACAAGATGCACGTCGTGTACGCCGAAAGCGGTCAGGACGGCATCGACATGCTCAACAGCGCGCTGGACATCGACGTGGTGCTGATGGACATCATGATGCCCGAGATGGACGGCTACGAGACGATCCGCCGGATGCGGGCGACCTCCAAGTTCCAGTTGCTCCCGATCATCGCCGTCACGGCTAAGGCCATGAAGGGGGACCGGGGGCTTGCTATGAGTGCCGGGGCGTCGGACTACATCACCAAGCCGGTCGACGTCGAACAGCTCCTGTCTTCGCTGCGCACCTGGCTGTACCGGTAGGCATCGTCTGGCAAGGATGGAGTGCATCATGGGCTCGGGTGCCGGGAGCATGCTCGAGGATCTGGAGGTCAGGCTCCTGGTGGAAGGCGTCTACCGCCACCACGGCTACGACTTCCGAGACTACGCCCTTGCCTCGCTCAAGCGCCGCCTGCGCGACCGGATGCGGGCGGAGCAGGTCGCGACGGTCTCGGCGCTGCAGGAGAAGGTGCTCCACGATCCGGACTGCCTGGAGCGGTTCCTCCTCGGCCTCTCCGTCAACGTCAGCTCGATGTTCCGCGACCCGCAGTTCCACCTGGCATTCCGAACGATCGTCGTGCCGCTCCTGCGGACCTATCCCTCCGTCCGAGTCTGGCACGCGGGCTGTTCGATGGGCGAGGAAGTCTATTCGATGGCCATCTTGCTCCAGGAAGAAGGGCTCTACGACCGCAGCAGGATCTACGCCACCGACATGAACGGGACCGTCCTCAAGCGGGCGGAGGACGGCGCCTACCCGCTCGCGCCCGTACCGCTGTTTGCCGCCAATCATGCCGAGGCCGGTGGCACCCGCCCGTTCTCTTCGTACTACTCCAACGTCGACGGCCGGGCCGTCGTCGAGCCGTCGCTCAAGAAGAACCTGGTCTTTGCCCAGCATAACCTGGCGGTGGACGGCCCGTTCAACCACTTCCACGTCATCCTCTACCGGAACGTGATGATCTATTTCAATCGAGAGCTCCAGTCGCGCGTCCACAGCCTCCTGCTCGAGAGCCTGGTACTGTTCGGGTTCCTCGGCCTCGGCAGCAAGGAGTCCCTCAAGTACACCCCGCACGAGGCTCGATATGAAGAGCTCGATCGTCAGCAGAAGCTGTACCGCAGGGCCAGATAGTGGGGAGATAGCTCATGCAGATTGAGTCGCGGAACGCCAATCTCCTGATGGTCGACGACGAGCCGAAGAACCTGGTGGCGCTCGAGGCAGTGCTCGAGGGCGTCGAGTGCAACCTGATCAAGGCCGGCTCCGGCGTGGAGGCCTTGAAGCATCTGCTGCGTCACGACTTCGCCGCGATCCTCCTCGACGTCCAGATGCCGGACATGGACGGCTTCGAGACGGCGGCGCTGATCGGGGCCCGCGAGAAGTCGCGGAACACGCCGATCATCTTCCTCACGGCCGCCAGCAAGGGCGACAAGTACGTGTCCACCTGCTACTCGGTCGGCGCAGTCGACTACATCCTCAAACCCTTCGATCCAGACATCTTGAAGTCGAAAGTCAAGGTCTTCGTCGACCTGTTCAAGAAGACTGAACAGCTCAAGCGCAACCAGGCCGCGCTCCGCGAGTCGGAGGCGCGCTACCGGGCAGTCTCCGAGTTGACCTCGGACTACGCCTACTCCTTGAGCGTCCTGCCCGACGGTACGCTCCAGTGTGAGTGGGTGACCGAAGCCTTCTCGCGAATCACCGGATTCTCTCTCGAGGAAGTCGCCGCCGGGGGCGGCTGGGCTAGCCTCGTCCATCCCGACGACCGAGCGACCGCGGAGCGACTATGGCAGTCGCTCCGCTCGGCAGGGTCAGAGGTCGGCGAGTTCCGCGTCGTGACCAAGGGTGGCGAGAGTCGCCTCGTCTGCGATCGCGGCCGCCCCGTCTGGGACGAGTCGCACGGCCGTGTCACCCGCATCTACGGCGCCGCCCAGGACATCACCGAGCGGAGGCAGGCTGAGGAAGCGCTCGAGCGCCAGGCGCTGCACGACGCGCTGACCGACCTGCCGAATCGGACCCTGCTTCTGGATCGCCTGAACCAGGGCATCCTCAAGGCCGATCGCGACCAACGCACGCTCGCCCTGCTCATCATGGACCTGGACCGCTTCAAGGAGGTCAACGACACCCTCGGCCACCACACCGGCGACCTGCTGTTGCAGCAGGTCGGACAGCGCCTCCAGGCGGTGCTGCGTGCATCCGACACGGTCGCGCGGCTCGGCGGAGACGAGTTTGCCATGGTGCTGCCCGACGCTGATGTCGAGGGCGCGATCATCACCGCGGGCAAGGTCCTGAGCGCCCTGGAAGAGGCCGTCCCGTTGGGAGACCAGAAGATCGCGGTTGGGGCCAGCATCGGGATCGCGTTGTACCCCGAGCACGGCCTGGATGCCGCGACGCTCCTGCGCCACGCGGACGTGGCGATGTACACCGCCAAACGCGCCACCAGCGGATTCGCTGTCTATGCCGCCGACCAGGACACCCACAGCACCGGCCGCCTGGCGCTCATGGGCGAGCTGCGGCGCGCGATCGACCACAACGATCTCGTCTTGCACTACCAGCCGTTGGTCAGCTTCGCCACCGCTCGCGTCGTCGGGATGGAGGCACTGGTGCGCTGGCAACATCCCGAGCGCGGCCTGATTCCGCCGGACCAGTTCATCCCGATGGCCGAGCAGACCTCGCTGATCTTCCCCCTCACGAGCTGGGTGCTCCACGCCGCGCTCCGCCAGTGCCAGGTGTGGGGGGAGCGCGGCCTGGACATCCCCGTGACGGTAAACCTGTCGGCGCGAAGCCTGCGAGACCAGCATCTCGTCGACGCCATCGCCACGCTCATGAAGCGCTGCAACGTGGCGCCCGACCGGTTGGGCGTCGAGCTCACCGAGAGCGCCGTCATGGACGATCCGACGCGAGCGATGAAGATCCTGACCGCGCTACGCGCCATGGGCATCCAGATCGCGATCGACGACTTCGGCACCGGCTACTCGTCGCTGGCCTACCTCAACCGGCTGCCGGTCGGGGAGCTGAAGATCGACAAGTCTTTTGTGATGCGGATGGCGCTCGACGACAACGACGCGGTGATCGTGCGCTCGACGATCGAGCTAGGTCACAACCTGGGCCTTCTCGTGGTTGCCGAGGGCGTCGAGGATGTGGCAACCTGGGAGTTGTTGGCCGCTCTCGGCTGCGACCTTGCCCAGGGCTACTACATGAGCCGTCCGCTGCCTGTAGCCGAGGTGGAGCGGTGGTTGAGCGAGTCACCCTGGGGGCTGGAGCAGCCTGTTCGAGTCGCTCGGGGGGGAAACCCGCGAGGGCGCGTCGACGTGCCAAGGCCCGTGCCGCTGGCGTCCCGTCGCGTTCGGCGGACCACGCTGCTAACCCCAGAGGCCCTTGCCCAGAAGGTTGAGGCCTGAGAGGGTAATCACCGCGAGGACCAGGCGGCGAAACAGGACCGGGTCGAGCCGATCCTGGAGGCGGATGCCGAGCTGGACGCCCCCGAGGTTCGGGATGCACGAGAGCAGGATGATCAGCAGCAGGCGGGCGTCGTAGAGCCCGAGCCGCGCGTAGCTGGTCACCTGGACCAGGCCGCCGACCACGAAGAGCACCGTCAGGAAGAAGACGAACTCTCGCCTGACAAGGTGCAGGGTGTGGAGGTACGCGACGACCACCGGCGAGAAGATGCTCGTGCTGCCCCCGAGTAACCCCCCGAGCAGCCCCATCGGCAAGGCCAGGTAGCGCTCCAGGCGAGTCGGGATTGCCAGGTCCGGCTTCAGGGCCGAGGTCGCGACGAAGATCAGGGCGCTGGCGCCGACGACCAGCCCCAGGCGGGAGGCGTCGATAGACGCCACCAGCAGCGCGCCCCCGATCGTCCCGACGCCGAGTCCCGCCAGGGTGGGCGCGAGCCGTCGCAGCGTCGCCCGACTCCCGCCCCCGCGGAAGAGGATGCCCGCGCTACTGACGAGCGACGCGACCGACAGGATGATCACGGCGCTCCGGGCGTCCAGGATAATCGCGATCAGCGGGACCGAGATCAGCGGAAAGCCAAACCCGATCGCCCCCTTCACGATCGCCGCGCCGAAGATGACCAGCAGCACGAGCGCCAGGGAAACGAGATCCGCGTTCCAGGCTCCGAGCTCCCAGTTCGGCAAACGTGCTACTCGACACCCGGAACGCGGAACGCGGTGATCACTGTCACCCCACGACCAGATTCAGCAAGCTCCCCATAGCGCGACCTTCGGACCCGCCATCACCTGGATGACAATCAGGCCTTCGGCATTGTAGCCTGTCTCTATATCGCGCAGGAGGCGAACCATGGCGGATCTCGGGGACATCGACTACGACCAGAAGGGCCAGGCTGAGCAGATCCTGCCCTGGGTGCTCGAGGGCGAGCGCCTGTACGCCGTCTACGACTGCAAGGGGTCAGGCACCGGCTTCGTCGGGATCACCAACAAGCGCCTGATCTTCTACGACAAGGCCTTCATGGCCAGGCGGAAAGCCCTCACCAGCATCCCGTTCAGCAAGGTGACGTCGGTCAGCAGCGTCGACGAGGGGCGGGGCCTGTGGGGGTCCAGCAGCTCGCTGGTCATCAAGACCGGGTCCGAGGAGTTCGAGTTCGAGTTCCGCGGCGGCGACAAGGCCCAGCGTGCGTACAAGCTCATCATGACGGAGCTGCTCCAGAGCGAGCTCGCATGACTGTGGCCGAGGAACCCGAACGCATGGGAAGACTGCAGCGTCGGCGCTGCTCGATCGCGTGGCAGGCCATCCTGCCACGCCGTCACGATACGACCAGGTTCAGGACCCTCCCGGGCACGTAGACGACACGGCGGACGGCCTGGCCGTCGACCAGGGTCTTGATGCGGGGCAGCTCGAGCGCCTGCGCCTTGACCCACTCCTGGTCGTCGCGCTTCGAGGCCGGGATTTTGAGCGTATCGCGCGGCTTGCCGTTAACGGTGACTGGAATGATCAGCTCGTCTTCCGCCGCGAGCCGCTCGTCCCAGGTCGGCCAGTTCTGCTGATGGACGCTGTAAGGCTGCCCCAGATGGTGCGTCCAGAGCTCCTCGGCGATGTGAGGGGCGCTCGGCGCGAGCATCAAGAGCAGGCCCCGGGTCGCCTCGGACCACGCCTCGGCGGACACTGAGCCCCGAACCTCCTGCATCACGTTCCGGAAGGTCATCAGCTTGGCGATCATCGTGTTGAAGCGGAACCGGTCAAGGTCGTCGGTCACCCCGTGGAGCGTCTGGTGGAGAGCCCGCCGCAACCGCGCATCGGCCTGGTCGGGCGATGCGCGGGTGAGCGTCTCCTCTCGACCCTCCCCCCTCGCTCCCCGTTCCTCCCCAGTCACCAGCGCCCAGACGTCGTTCAGGAAGCGGTGGACGCCGTTGATGCCCTGGGGGTTCCAGGCCCCGCCGGCGTCCCAGGGGCCGATGAACATCAGGTAGCAGCGGACCGTGTCGGCGCCCATCGTCGCGACGTAGTCGTCCGGGTTGACGACGTTGCCACGGCTCTTGCTCATCCGATGGCCGTCCGGTCCGAGGATGGCGCCCTGGTTATAGAGGCGGGTGAACGGTTCCGAGAAGTCGACCAGCCCGAGGTCGCGCAGCACCCTGACGAAGAACCGCGAGTACAGCAGGTGCAGGACCGCGTGCTCGACCCCGCCCATATACTGGTCGACCGGCATCCAATAGGCCGTCTTCTCTCGGTCGAAGCCGGGTGGGCGGTCGTAGTGGGCGTCCGGATAGCGCAGGAAGTACCAGGACGAATCCATAAAGGTGTCCATGGTGTCCGTCTCGCGCCGGGCCGGGCCGCCGCAGGTCGGGCAGGTCGCGTTGACGAAGGCCGCTTTCGTGGCGAGCGGGGATTCGCCGGTCGGCTTGAACTCGGCGTCCTCCGGCAGCAGGACCGGCAGGTCCTCCTCCGGGACCGGCACGATCCCACAGTCGCCCTGGCAGTAGAGCATCGGGATCGGTGTGCCCCAGTAGCGCTGGCGTGAGATCAGCCAATCACGCAGGCGGTACTTGACCGTCCGCGTGCCGATCCCGCGCGCCTCGAACCAATCGGCGATCTGCCCCTTCGCATCGAGCGACGGCAGCCCGTCGAACTGGCCCGAGTTGACCATCGTCCCCGGCTCGACGTAGGCGACCTCGAGCTCCGGATGGACCCCACGCGCCGGGTCGTGCCCAGCCGCCTCGCCCGAGCAGACGACCTCGCGGATTGGCAGATCGAAGGCCCGAGCGAACTCGAAGTCGCGCTCGTCGCTGGCCGGGACGGCCATGATCGCGCCGGTCCCGTAGGTGAACAGGACGTAGTCGGCGATCCAGATCGGCACCCGCTCGCCGTTGGCCGGGTTGATCGCGTCGGCCCCGATCGGGACGCCGGTCTTCTCCTTGTCGGTCGAGAGCCGCTCGATCTCGCTCTGGCGCCTCGCCCCCTCCTGGTAGGCGCGGACCGCCTCGCGCTGCCCCGGCGCGGTCAGGCGATCAACCAGTGGGTGCTCCGGCGCCAGGACGACCCAGGTGATCCCAAACACGGTGTCGACCCGGGTCGTGTAGACGGGGATCTCGACATCGGGATGCCCCTCGACCGGGATGCGGAACTCGACGCCCTCGGAGCGACCGATCCAGTTCCGCTGCATCGTCTCGACCCGCTCGGGCCACTCGATCTGGGAGAAGTCGAGCAGCTCCTCGGCGTAGTCGGTGATCTTGAAGAACCACTGCTCGAGGTCGCGGCGGATAACGGCCGCCCCGCAACGCTCGCAGCGCCCGTCGACCACTTGCTCGTTGGCCAGAACAGTCTGGTCCCGCGGGCACCAGTTGACTGGCGCCTCGGCCCGGTAGGCCAGCCCCTGCTCGTAGAACTTCAGGAAAAACCACTGGTTCCAGGTGTAGTACTCGGGGAAGCAGGTCGCCAGCTCCTTGGTCCAGTCGAAGACACCGCCGATCGTGCGGAGCTGCCGCTCCATCCGCTCGATGTTGCGGACCGTCCACGTGTGCGGATGGATGCCGGAGCTGATCGCGGCGTTCTCGGCCGGCAGGCCGAAGGCGTCGAAGCCCATCGGCATCAGGACGTTGAAGCCCTGCATCCGCTTGTAGCGGGCGTGGGCGTCGGCAATGCCAAAGTTCCACCAGTGCCCGATGTGGAGGTCGCCCGAGGTGTAGGGGAACATCACCAGCGCGTAGTGCTTCGGCCGGTCCGGCGCGGGCTCGGCGACGTAGAGCCCCTCGTCCTCCCAGCGCCGCTGCCAGCGCGGCTCGATCTCCCCCGGCGTATACGTCTTCGACATCGGGCAGCTCCAGCGGTTCGCGTGTCCCCAGATGATAGCGAAGAACGCGGAGTGT
>JACCZL010000402.1 GCA_013695975.1 Chloroflexota bacterium | reverse complement strand
CCGCGGAAGGGCTCAAGCCAGCCCAAACTTACCCTGTTTGGTTCCCGTTCCAGATGTCGACGGCCAGTTGCCACGGTCCGCCGCTCTGCCGCTTCCAGACAACCACATACTTGACCGTGTCCGTCGTGGCCTGGCCGCCTTCGGGCTGGATCGTGAGCGTCGCCGACCCGATCTCGGAAGCCAGGTCGCCGCCCTGCTCGACCTCCTGGACCCGCAGGTCGACCTCGCGGACCCCCATGTCCCGCGCGCCCTGCCAGAACTGCTGGATCGCCGATCGACCGGTCACCATCGCGCTGCCGGGCGGCAGCAGCTTCGCGTCCTCGGTGTACAGGCCCGCGAGTGCCGCCATATCCCCCCGATTGAACGCCGCCACGAACTCGCCAACCCGCCGCTCGATCTCCTGACGCACCGTTCCTGCTACGACCATCGTCCGACCTCCCCTGCGTAGGATGCCTCCAGCATACTGTATTCTCAGGCGGTGGCGTACTCCCTGAGCTTCAGCCGATCGAGGGTCTCCGCGGTGGGGGCGCCGGTGGCGCGGTCCCAGCCCTGGGTCTCGTAGTATTCCTCGACCACGCGGGCGACCTCCTCGCGGGTAAGCGGGTGATTGGCGAAGGGGCCCTGCTTGAGCGGCTCGTGGAAGCGCGGGGGGAGCTTGTCGTCGTCGCGCCCGAAGCCGCAGCGGAGGTTGAAGAGCCGCGCCATCGTTACGCCTCGATGGTAGACCTCGTCCAGCTCCGCCTCGGTCATCCCCCAGCCGGTCACGGCGTTCAGAATGTCGAGCGTCGTCGGCTCGTCGTACTGGAGGAACTGGCAGACGCCGATCGTGTTGCGGATGCTCGTCCGCGGATGGGCCCCGCCGGTGTGGTCGCCGCCAGTCGGGTTGACCGGATAGTTGGTTTTCATGTGCTCCATCGCCCGTGGGTCGTGCATCGCGATCTCGAGCCCCTTGACGTGGACGACGTACTGCTCGCTGTCGCGGCCGAGCTTGCGCGCCGCCCGCAACGCCCCCTCGGCCAGCAGGTCGCCGATTCCCTCGCGCTTCGCGATCAGGTCGATCAACTGGTTCAGGAGCTCGCCGTCACCCCACTCGAGGGCCAGGCCCCCGGTGTCCTCCTCCGTGAGGATGCCGCGCTGGTAGCATTCCATCGCCCAGGCGATGGTCGCGCCGGTCGAGACACTGTCCATCCCCCACCAGTTGAGTGCCTGGTTGGCCTTGCACAGCTCGACCAGGTTGTCGATGCCCAGGTTCGTGCCGACCGCGCCGAGCGTCTCATACTCGGCCCCGCCGTACTTCGGCAGGACCTCGACGCCGCCGGCCTCCATGGCCTCGACGTGGGCCCGCTTCTTACAGCGGACCGAGCAGGCGTAGCAGCCATCCATCTTCTCGATGTACTGCGCCTTGAGGGCCTGAGCGTCGATCAGGTTGACCGTCTCCATGGTCCCCTCCTGCCAGTTGCGCACGGGCAGGTGACCTTCAAGATGCTTGCCCACCATCGCGGCGCCGGTGCCGTAGTGGTGGAAGTTGTAGTGGTTCTCGTCCATCGTCCGAGCGACCCACATCGCCACCTCTTTGATGCGGGCGGGGTCGGCCATCGGGACCTGCTTCTTGCCGCGCACGGCGATCGCCTTGAGGTTCTTCGAGCCCATCACGGCGCCGAGCCCGGTCCGCCCGGCGACCTCGTTCAGGTCGTTGACGACGCAGGCGTACTTGACCAGGTTCTCGCCGGCCGGCCCGATCTGGCAGACCCGCACCAGGCGGTCGCCGTGGGCCTCCCGCAGGCTCGCCTCAACCTCGCCGGTCTGCCTGCCCCAAAGGTGCTCGGCGTCGCGCAGCTCGACGGTCTGCTCGTCGATCCAGAGATAGACCGGGCGCTCGGCGCGCCCCTGGAAAATGATCCCGTCGTAGCCGGCGTGCTTGAGCTCGGCCCCCCAGAACCCGCCGGCCTCGGCCTCGCCGAAGCCACCGGTCAACGGCGAGCGGCCGCCGACGCTGTGCCGCCCGGCCCCCGGCAGGGGGACGCCCGTTACCGCGCCGGCCATGAAGATCAGGCGATTGTCCGGCCCGAGCGGGTCGGCCTCGGCCGGGACCTCGTTCAGCAAGTAGTGGGCGATAAACGATCGCCCGCCAACGTGGCTCCGAAAGAAGTCGTCGCCGGGATGATCCTCCCAGGTCTTGCCAGTCGACAGGTCCACCCTAAGAATCCGGTCCCAGTAGCCGTTGGCCATTTCGTCCTCCCACTCAACCCCTCCCCCAACCCCCTCTCCGCGTCGGGGAGGGGGTTGGGGGAGGGATTCGTCTTCATCCCCCCATCATCGGGGTCACCAAGGTTAGCTCCGCGTTCGGGTGGAGCAGTGTCTCGGGGGTCGCGTAGGCTCCGTCGAGCCCGATGATCAGCCGCTCCTCGGTGGGGATGTCGAGGGTCCGCAGGACGTCGCCGACGCTCGCGCCGTCCGGCAGCTCCAGCCAGAGCGCCTCATCATTGCCAGGCAGGAGTCGCCGAAGCTCGGCGTACGGCACCACGCGGACGCGCATGCTCACCAGGGGGCAAGGATAGCACCCCTCGACGCGGCAAGGTAAGGATGCGGCGTTAACGCTGACGTCTGGCCTCCGTCGTGGGGGCTAAGCATGCGCGCATCAGGTCTCGCCGAGCCAGTTGCCCGAGCGCGAATGCTTCGCCCCTACAG
>JACCZL010000399.1 GCA_013695975.1 Chloroflexota bacterium | reverse complement strand
CCCGCACTCTGGGCGGGGCAAGCCCCGCCCCTACGAGTCGTCGTCGAGCGTGTTCTCGTCGGCCGCTGGCGCGTCGTCGAGCGCCGCTTCAGGAGCGTCGCCAGGTTCGACGTCCGCCTCCTCGGTCAGGTCGTCATCGTCCTCGTCGTCGAAGTCGGTGCGGAAGACACTGTCCTTGGTGTACGGCCGAATTTCCGGAGCCCGGGTCGGGAACGACGGGCGCGATCCGAGGCTAGGGTGCCGGAACGCCTCGCGGATGATGACGCGGACGTGGCTCTCGTCGATCGACGTGATCGCGGCGGCGTAGCGGTTGCCGAGCTCACTGAGCTTGATGACCCGCTGGGCGATCTTCGGCTCGAGCTGACCGACCACGTTGCCGGTCGGATCGCTCACGCGGACCACGCCCTGCTCGACCTTGACTTCCATCTTGTCGCCTGCCGTCAGCGTCGCGATCTTCTCGAAAGACGCCACGTCGACGAGATTGGTGACCGCCGTCTTGCCACTCTCCTCGATGAACAGGCGCGGGTCGACCGGCGCCGAGGGCGGAGCGACCGCGCCGGCGGGCGCCTCTTCGGCCAGCTTCGCCAAGCGAGCCAGGTTCTTGGAGGCGATGGTGTTGCTCGGATCGAGCTGCGCAGCCCCGCCGTAGGCGTCGCGGGCGTCGGCATACGCACCGAGCTCCATCAGCGCCTTCCCGAGCCGGTTGTGGGCGTCGACGTCCTTGGGGAACGCGTCGATGATCTGGCGGTTGACGTCGACCGCCTCCTGCCAGCGATTCTGCGCCGCGAGCTGAATAGCCTTTTCGGAGCGGACTCGCCGCATGCGCAGGCGATCCTCAGATTGAAAGACAGCCATGGGAACACACCTCAGGTCACGACGGTCGTCGGGTGGAGCGGGAACGGCGAAGGGGCGCGGCAGGACTCCGCCTGCCAATCGGACCCGATGCAGGATGCGCGCCAGCCGCCAGGACGATAACTCGGCCATTATACTCGTGGAGAGGGCACCTGCCAATACATCCGCGCAACATGGCAGCGGCGAGGGGCGCGATGCCTCGCAGGGCTGGGCGCGATTCATCGCGCCCCTACGGTACACTGGTGGGTGGCGGGGCGGGCGCCTGGTTCGCCACCTACCACCGAGCCACGGAGGGGATCAAGAACATGGGCAGCGCACGAACGCTTTTCGACAAAGTCTGGCAACCGCACGTCGTCCGCGAGGCGCCGGGCGAGCCGGCGCTGCTGTACATCGACTTGCACCTCGTCCACGAGGTGACCTCGCCGCAGGCGTTCGATGGCCTGCGGCTGGCCGGGCGCAAGGTCCGGCGCCCCGACCTGACCATCGCAACGGCCGACCACAACGTGGCGACGACCGATCGACGCGTGCCGATCGAAGACCCGATCTCGGCTGAGCAGCTCGCGGCGCTCGACCGCAATTGCGCGGCCTTTGGCGTCCGCCTCGAGGGAGCGCTCAGCCCGCTCCAGGGAATCGTCCACATCATTGGCCCCGAGCTGGGCCTGACCGAACCGGGCATGACCGTCGTCTGCGGCGACAGCCACACCGCCACCCACGGGGCGTTTGGCGCCCTCGCCTTCGGCATCGGGACCTCTGAGGTCGAGCATGTCCTGGCGACCCAGACCTTGATCCAGGCCAAGCCAAAGGCGATGGAGATCCGCGTCGACGGCGATCTCCCACCCGGCGTCACCGCGAAGGACGTCATCCTCGGCATCATCGGCCGGATCGGGATCGGCGGCGCCACCGGGCACGTCATCGAGTATACCGGCTCGGCGATCCTCGGGCTCTCGATGGAAGGGCGGATGACGGTCTCGAACATGTCGATCGAGGCAGGCGGCCGAGCCGGGATGATCGCGCCCGACGACACAACCTTCCAGTACCTCGAGGGGCGCCCGCATGCTCCCAAAGGCGCCCGCTGGGAGGAGGCCCTTGACTATTGGCGGAGTCTGCCGTCGGACCCGGACGCGACCTACGACAAGACCGTCCAAATCCAGGCGGGTGAACTGGTCCCCTACGTTTCCTGGGGCACCAATCCGGGCATGGTCATTCCGGTCACCAGTCGGGTGCCGGACCCGGACCAGATGGATAGCCCCGAGGACCGCGAGGCGGCGACACGAGCGCTCGAGTACATGGACCTGAAGCCCGGCACCGCGATCGAGGACATCCGCCTCGATCGCGTCTTTATCGGCTCCTGCACCAACGCGCGGATCGAAGATCTCGAGGCCGCCGCGCGCGTGGTCCGCGGCCGCAAGGTCGCGCCAACTGTTCACGCCATGGTCGTGCCGGGCTCGCAGCAGGTCAAGGCGGAGGCCGAGCGACGGGGTCTCGATCGCATCTTCACCGACGCCGGCTTCGACTGGCGCGAGGCGGGCTGCTCGATGTGCCTCGGGATGAACCCGGACATCCTCCAGCCGGGCCAGCGCTGCGCCTCGACCTCGAACCGCAACTTCGAAGGTCGCCAGGGGCGCGGTGGGCGGACCCACCTCGTCAGCCCGACAATGGCCGCCGCCGCCGCCGTCGCCGGCCACTTCGTCGACATCCGCGACTGGGAGATCGAGGAGTAGGGCATGGACAAATTCACCACCCACAACGGCGTGGTCGCGCCGTTGGACCGCGTCAACGTCGACACCGATCAGATTATTCCCGCCGTCCACCTCAAGCGAATCGAGCGGACCGGGTACGGTCGGTTCCTGTTCGAGCGCTGGCGCACCGACCCGTCCTTCGTCCTGAACCGCCCCGAGTACCGGGACGCCAGCATCCTGGTGGCAAGCGACAACTTCGGCTGCGGCTCGTCCCGCGAGCACGCCCCCTGGGCGCTCCTCGACGGCGGCTTCCGGGCGGTGATCGCGCCGTCATTCGCGGACATCTTCTACAACAACTCGTTCAAGAACGGGCTGCTGCTGATCACGCTTCCCGAGGAGGCGATTCGGACGATCATGGAGTGGGCCGGCGGGGAGCCGGGCTACCGGCTCTCCATCGACCTGGACCAACAGACCGTCTCCGACGGCCATGGCGTCGAGGCCCGGTTTGAGATCGACCCATTCCGCAAGCACTGTCTGCTGAACGGTCTCGACGACATCGGTCTGACCATGGCCCACGAGTCCGACATCACCGCCTTCGAATCCCGTCGCCCGGCCTGGCTGCCCAGGACGATGGAGACGGCCGCGGGGTGACTCAGGGCGGCCCTCGGCCCGCATCCATCGAAATCCGGATGGCTTGCGCCGATCACTGGTGGATGCTAGGCTATACACTGTTGCATTGTGCGCGCACTAAGGAGGGTTCGTAACGTCCATGGAATCTGAAACCGAGACCGGGTTGACGAAGCGGCGGATGACTCGCCGCCAGCTCTTGCGAGTTGGGGCGACACTCGCCGCGCTGCCGCTCGCGGCGGCCTGCGCCGCACCGGCCGCGGCTCCCACGGCCGCGCCGACGAAGCCGGCC
>JACCZL010000398.1 GCA_013695975.1 Chloroflexota bacterium | reverse complement strand
CCCGCACTCTGGGCGGGGCAAGCCCCGCCCCTACTCAGACGGCCTTGAGTTCGGCGGCAGAGGCGTGGAGGGCAACCGGCAGAACGCCGTCCATGTGGTCGACCGGCACGAAATTCAGGGCGGCCTTGGTGTCGTCCGGGACTTCTTCGAGGTCCTTGAGATTCTGGCGTGGCAGGACGAAGGTCGTGATCCCGGCCCGATGGGCGGCGATGACTTTCTCGCGGATGCCGCCGATCGGCAGGATCCGACCGCGGAGGGTGATCTCGCCGGTCATCGCCACCTCGCGACGGGCCGGCCGACCGCTGAGGGCAGACACCAGCGCGGTCGCCATGGTGATCCCGGCTGACGGGCCGTCCTTCGGGATCGCCCCGGCCGGCACGTGGATATGCACGTCGGTCGTCTCGTAGAACCCGTCGCGGAGCCCCAGCTCCTTCGAACGGGCGCGGGCGTAGCTGAGCGCCGCCTGACCCGACTCCTTCATGACGTCGCCGAGCTGGCCGGTCAGGGCGAGCTGGCCTTTCCCGTCTAGCAACGAGACTTCGACCGTCATCACGTCGCCACCAGACGGGGTCCAGGATACGCCGGTGGCGACGCCCACCTCATCCCGTTCTTCGGCCAGGTTGTGGAAGAAGCGGGCCGCGCCGAGGAAGTCGACGAGGTTCCTGGTCGTGATCACCGTCCGTGAAGTCTTCTCGCCAGAAGCCGAGGCCACCCGACGCGCCACCTTGCGGCAGATCGTGCTGAGCTGGCGCTCGAGGTCCCGGACACCGGCTTCGTGGGTGTACTCGCGGATGATCTGGCGGACCGCGGCTTCGTTGAAGCGGAGCCGCGAGCCGGTCAGGCCGTGCTCCACCGTCTGCCTGGGGATCAGGAAGCGGCGGGCGATCTCGTACTTCTCGTCCTCGATGTACCCGGGCAGCTCGATCACCTCCATGCGATCGAGGAGCGCCGGTGGGACCGGGTCGAGGACGTTCGCCGTCGTCACGAACATCGCGTGCGAGAGGTCGTAGGGGACATCGAGATAGTGGTCGGAAAAGGCGCAGTTCTGCTCGGGGTCGAGCACCTCGAGCAGCGCGGCCGAGGGATCGCCTCGGAAGTCGATGCCCAGCTTGTCGATCTCGTCGAGCATGAAGACCGGATTGATCGTGCCGGCCGTTCGCATCGTCTGGACGATCCGCCCGGGCAGGGCCCCGATGTAGGTGCGGCGGTGGCCGCGGATCTCGGCCTCGTCGCGGATCCCGCCGAGCGAGAAGCGCACGAACTTGCGGCCGAGGGCCTGGGCAATCGAGCGGCCGAGGCTGGTCTTGCCGACGCCTGGCGGCCCGACGAAGCAGAGGACCGGGCTCCGCATCTGGTCGGCGGCCAGCTTGCGGACCGCCATGTACTCGAGGATGCGCTCCTTGACGCGCGGCAGGCCGTAGTGGTTCCGCTCGAGCACCGTCGCGGCCTGCTCGATGTCGAGCTGGTCCCGGCTGGCGGTGACCCAGGGCAGCGAGGCCAACCATTCGAGGTAGCTGCGGACCATCCCGACCTCGGGTGACATCGTCGGCATCGCCATCAGGCGGTCGAGCTCGTCGTCGGCCTTTTCGCGGACCTCTGGCGGGAGCTGCGCGGCCTCGATCTTCTCGCGTAACTTGACGATCTCGCGGCCCTGCGCGTCGGCTTCGCCGAGCTCCTTGTGGATCGCCTTGAGCTGCTCGCGGAGAAAATACTCGCGCTGGTTCTTGTCGACTTCTTGCTGCACCTGGGAGTGGATCTTGCTCTGGAGCTCGAGCACGTCCAGCTCCTTGGCCAGGAACACGCTCGCCTTCTGGAGACGCTCGACCGGATCGAGCGTCTCCAGGACGTCCTGGCGCTGCGGAAGCGAGAGCTCCATCTCCGAGACGACGAAATCGGCCAGCCAGCCTGGCTCGTCGACGTTCATCGCCGCGATGTAGTGCTCGTCCGGAATGGTCCGACTGAGCTTGACGATCTTCTCGTAGAGGCTCAGGACCGCCCGCATCAGGGCCTCGACGGTGGCTTGATCGTGCGGCGGCTCGTCGAGCGGGGTGACGTTGAGTCGCAGGTACGACTCATCCTGGGCAAGCCCGACGATCAGGACCCGACGCTGGCCCTGGACCAGGGCCGACGTCGAGCCGTCGGGCATCTTGAGGACGCGTCCGACGACGGCCTCGGTCCCGATGGTGTACAGGTCCCCGACTCCCGGACGTTGCACTTCCGGGTCGCGCTGGGCCACCACGACGATCGACCGCTCGCGGCCCATCCCCTCCTCGATCGCCCGAAGTGAGCGATCGCGGTCGATAAGCAGCGGCATCACGACCTGCGGAAACAGGATCGTATCGCGGACCGGTAGAGCCGGCAGATCCTGGACTCGAGGCTCGGACTTCTTCTTGCGACGTGGCATCGACGCTTAACCTCGGGGCTGCGGTGATCCGCGCGCCCTGAGTATACCCCCCATGCTCCAGATGGCGGGACGTTTCCCACCGAGCCCGGTGTGCAAGCACGGAATGGTCGCTCGGTATGGCAACATGCGACATGATGCTGCTCCGGTCGGCGCAACACGATCCCCGCTGGCTCGGCGCCCGCTGCTCCGCGCCCATCCCGCCGGGGACGGAGTGCTGGCGTGCCTGATCTCGTCCGACTCGGCCTCCTGCTGCTGAGCCTGGGCGCCCTGGTGACCAGCAGCGTGATCCTGGTCAGCCCCTGGCGGCTCGCCGGCGCGGGCACGCTGCTCGCCCTCTGGATCGTCGGGGCCGGTCAGGTCGTGCTGCTCGCCGAGGGACTGTCGCTGTTGCACGCCCTCGACTGGCCGGGCTTCCTCGCCGGGCACCTCCTGGTCCTGGGCGGATCGGCCGGGCTGGCCGCGCGACGCCCACCCGCCGATCGCTGGCGGGCTTTGAGCGAGGTCCGAGACGGGCTGCACCGCCTCTCGCAGATAGTCTTGGATCGGCACACACCCTGGCTCCCACTCCTGCTGGGCGCGGTGCTGCTGGTCGGGCTCACCAGCACCGTGCTCGCGCTGTTGGTCCCACCCAATAACTTCGATTCGCTGATGTACCACATGAGCCGAGTCGGCTATTACCTCCAGTTCCGCTCCCTGGATCACTATCCAACCACCAACCTGCGCCAGGTCACATTTCCGGCCAATGCCGAGCTACTCGTCCTCTGGACCGTCGCCTTTCTGGGGTCCGACCGCCTGGCCAACACGGTCCAGTTGGTGGCCTGGGTCGTGACGACCGTGGGCGTCTACGGCCTCGGGCGGCGAGTGGGGCTCGGCGCCGCCGCGGCGCTGCTCGGGGCCGGCGCCTTCGCGCTCCTCCCGCAAGTGGTGCTCCAGAGCACCTCGGCCCACAACGATC
>JACCZL010000385.1 GCA_013695975.1 Chloroflexota bacterium | reverse complement strand
GGCTCCGGCTCGGGTTCCCCAGCCGGCCCTGGCGCCGACAGCCGCGCCCAATCCGCCCGCTGCCGTCCCGAGGACACCGGCGCTGCTCACCCCGGCAGCGACACCGAGCGGCTCGAATCGTTCAGCGCCAGCCCGGCCGACCCGCGCCCCCACGCCTGGGAGTGTCCCGAAGCCGCGGGGATAGCCGCGCCGGCGATCGTGCCCGCTTGCGGGTCTACGCCCGGCCGCGGGCTCGCGGCCGACCGTTGAGGAAGGCGTAGCTGCGAGGGACGACCCGGAACATCACCCAGACATCCTGCTGAGCGTGCGCGCGAACCAGCTCGGCCAGGGTCGCCGCGATCTCGCCGCCGCGGCGCACCACCTGTTCCTCCGAGCTCAGCTCGACCCAGAGCTCGAGCTCGGCCGCCCCCCCTTCGGTGACGACGCGGCGGACGACGACCGCCTCGGGACCAACCCGTAGGAGCTGCGCCAGCGCGCTTCGGAGCGACTCACAGACGGCGCGGAAGGTCGTAGCGTCGCCGAGGAAGTCGACGAAGATCACGGTCCCCCTCGCAATCCGGGTCGGTCCGATCTCTCAGCACAGTCGCACGGGGCGCGCACTCGCCCCGTCGACGTTCGTTTCCCTAGCGCGGCAGGGCGGCTGGCCGTGGTCGCGGCCGGCGGTAAAGCGCGCGAACCTGGTCGCCGACCTTGGCCGGTTCGACGCTGTTGGCGAGCTGAAGGGCCTCGACGAGGCGCTCGAGCGGCGGCAGCGCACCGACCTCCACGGTCAGGTCGGCGAGGAACTTGTCGTACTGGTCGCTGTCCGGCTCCGCCCCCATGATCTCGGTCAGGACCCGTTGGAGCTGCTCCCGCTCCCCCTGGTCGCGCCGCCGCTGCTCCGCGCGCTCACGTAGTCGGTCGGTCACCCCGGGCTGGCGCGGCCCGCCCTCGCCCGGTCCGGCGAACTGCTGACCAGCCGGACCCGGTGGGCGGGGACCCATTGGTGGGCGGCTGCCAAACGGCGGACGTTGGCCGAGCGGCGGTCGAGCGCCGAATGGCGGCCGATCGCCTCCTCCGAACTGCGGGCGGTCGCCGAAGCGCGAACGGTCCGCGGGCGCTCCAGCGGGAGGACCCACCGGTCGATCGAGCTGGGGCCCCTCGAGGTCTGGCGCCCGCTCGCCGGTTCCCGAACGCTCGGTGTTGCGCCGAGGGCGCTCGCCTGGCGCACCCCGCTCACCCCGCTCCGGCCGTCGCGGTCGGGACCGCGGCCGAATCGGGACATCGCCGCCGCGGCGCGACTCGTCGTCGTCCTCCATCATGCGGCTCGGGCGCTGCCGTCGAGCCCCACCCTCCCGTCGGCTCTCCGAGCCGGCATCCACGACGATCGACGGACCCTCGTCCTCGATCGGCGCGATGGTCGGCGCGATGCCGAGCTCTTGAAGGTCAGAGAACTTCTCGAGCAGCGCTTCCTTCAGACTTTTGGCCATGCCTTCTCCTCACTGCATGACGCGTGCCCCGACCGGGGTTTACGCGCCTGCCGACTCACCGTGGTCTCCCATGTGGCGTCCGTGCTGGCTGCGCTTCGATGCAAGCACGGGTGTGCCGCCAATGGTGCCGCTCGTCACGGGTTCGTACCGGTCTCCCGAGGCTTGCGCGACGCGGCGACGCTGGGTAGACACCAGCGGGCCGCGGACATCACGGCAGTCGTGGGCACAAATACGGAAGCTACGCAGCTCGATCATCGACTGATTCAGAGCGCTACCCACGCCCATCTCTTTGTCGGTCCCGCCAGGCGCCGGCGATGGCCGGGACCGTCGTGGGCGCGGCACGGCACCGCGCCCCAGCTTATAGCCGCGCCCATTATAGCGGAAACACGTGGTAACCACTCACGTGGGGCGCCAAGTCTCCGAATCTGTCCCTCAGACTCCCTCTCCTCCTACATGCTTCCCAGGAATACTTGCGCCACCGTCGCCCCCCCCACCCCCCCCGAACTCGGGGGTGGGGGGGCGAGCCCACGCCATACAACAACTTCTCCTGGGAAGCATGTAGGAGGAAGGGTTGGGGTGAGGGCCACTCCGATACCCCGACTGTACGGGCAAGACCAGGACCAGAAGACCGAGGCACGCGCCTCTCAAGCTCGGCCGTTCTACCGTTCCACTCGGCGGGCCTATACTTAGGGCAGGCGCCGCCACCTCGGCGGGGGGCCGATGCGCAGGTAGGAGGTCCGGATGAGCGCGAATGGGGAACAGGTGATCTCGGGTCTGGAGGGCGTCCTGGCTTGCGAGTCGTCGATCACGTACCTCGACGGGCTGCGGAGCATCCTCGAATACCGCGGCTACAACATCCACGACATCGCCGAAACGGTCCGCTTCGAAGAGATCGTCTACCTGATGTTCGAGGGCCGATTGCCGTCCGCCGACGAGCTGTCCGAGTTTGATCGGGAGCTGCGCGACCTCCGCCAGCCGCCGGTCGAGCTGGTGCGGATGCTCGAGCTGCTGCCGAGCTTCAGCCACCCGATGGCCGGTCTGCGCACGGCGGTCTCGTTTCTGGGATGCCAGGACCCAGAGCAGGAAGAGGGTGGCCGCGAGGCGAATCTCCTCAAGGCCAAGCGGATGGTCGCGCAGTTTCCGAGCGTCGTCGCGGCCATGGCCCGAGTCTCGCAGGGTCTCGACGTCCTGAGACCAGATCCCGAACTGGCCCACGCCGCCAACTACCTGCACATGCTGACCGGGAAGCGCCCGGACGACGCCAGTACCCGCGCCCTCGACACCGCGCTGAACCTGTACGCCGAGCACGAGCTGAACGCTTCGACCTTCGCCGTGCGCGTCGTCGTCGGGACGCTTTCCGACATCTACTCCGCGGTGGTCGCCGGCGTCTCGGCGCTCAAGGGACCCCTCCACGGCGGGGCGATCGACGAGGCGATGCGGACGATCATGGACGTCGGCAGCGTCGAGAACGTCCGTCCCTGGGTGGATCGAGCCCTGGCCGAGAAGCGGCTACTGATGGGCTTCGGTCACCGCGTCTACAAGACCGGCGACGCGCGGGCGCCGCACTTGCGGAACATGGTCCAGGCGCTCGCCGAGTCGACCGGCGAGCCCAGGTGGTACGAGGTCGCGACCGCCATCGAGGACTACGTGCGTGAGCGGAAGGGGCTGATCGCCAACGTCGACTATTACGCGGCGCCGGTCCTGCACTACCTCGGCTTCCCGCTGAGCCTCTTCACCAACTTCGTCGCCTCGAGTCGCGTGGCCGGCTGGTGCGCCCATGCGCTCGAGCAATATGACCACAACCGCTTGATCCGCCCCCGCGCCCGCTACGTCGGCCAGCGCGAGCAGCGGTTTGCGCCCGTGGAGGCACGCTGATGCCACAGATCAGCGTGCCCGCGACGTTCTACCGCGGCGGCACCAGTCGAGTGGTACTCTTTCGCGAGGCCGACCTGGCGGCCTACGGACCCGCGGAGCAAGATGCCATCATCCTGGCCGCGCTGGGCAGCCCTGACCCGTACGGGCGGGAGGTCGATGGTCTCGGCGGTGGGATCTCGTCGCTCAGCAAGGTCGGGATCGTCGGGCTGGCGCCATCGGACTCGCAGGCCGACGTGACGTTCCGCTTCGGCCAGGTCGACGTCGAACGCCCGGTCGTCGAGTTCCTCGGGACGTGCGGCAACATCTCGGCCGCGATCGGGCCCTTCGCCGTCGACGAGGGCATGGTCCAGCCCCGCGAGCCCGTGACGATCGTCCGGGTGCTCAGCGTCAACACCGGTCAGCGCTACGACTGCCACGTCCCCGTCCAGGCTGGGCGAGCGGAGGTGGAAGGCGACTACCAGATCGACGGAGTTCCAGCCCCTGGCGGGCGGATCGTCCTGCAATATCACCAGCCGGGCGGCTCCCTGGGACGAGGGGTGTTCCCGACCGGACGACCGTGCGAGTCGGTCGAGCTGTCTGACGGTCGTCGCGTCGAGGTGTCGATCGTCGACGCCGCGAACCCGATGGTGTTCGTGCGAGCGTCCGAGCTCGCGGCGACGGCGATCGAGCTGCCGGCGGCGATCGACGCCGACCCAACCTTGCACGCTGCGCTCGAAGAGGTGCGCGACCACGCCGCCGTCCGTGTCGGCCTCGCCTCCAATCTCGCCGAGGCGCACGACCGAGCGAAGGCGATCCCCAAAGTGGTGATGGTAGCGTCCCCGGCCACCTATCAGACCACCCGCGGCTGGACCGTGGACGCCGAGAGGGTCGACCTGGTCGCGCGGATGCTGTCGATGGGCAAGGCTCATCGGACGATGGCCGGCACGGCCGCCATCTGCACCGCCGTGGCCGCCAGCCTCGACGGCACCCTGGTTCGAGAGGTCGCGCGGCCCGTCGATGGAACGGTTCGGATCGGGCACGCCGCCGGCGTCCTCGAGATCGGCGTAGAAGTC
>JACCZL010000346.1 GCA_013695975.1 Chloroflexota bacterium | reverse complement strand
GTGTAGGTCCGGCAGCGTGCTGGAGTAGAACCCCTGGCCCCAAGTCGCCTCAGGATCGCCCAGCTCCACCCGCGGCCCGTGGGCCAGGATGCCGTGCGCCGCCTCGGACGTGGTCCCCTGGAAGGTGACGCTCCGTACCGCGGAGTCAGCCAGCCAGGTGCCGACCTCTGTTGGGGCGATCACGTGTGCGGGGCGGGACAACGGCTGCACCTTGCCAGTTCGTCCAAGTTCCTCGGCCGAATCGTACACGGGTCCGTCCTGGTCCTCCAGCGGATAACCGACGTCCACGCCGCGGCTGTCGCCCCGAGCCGGCGCCAGTGCTAGAATGGCCCCACGACGGCTTCGATCGGCGAGATTTGCCGACCCCTGGCTGGTAGGGACGCCAGGCGGGACTGCCGCCCAGAGCCGTGGTGCATCGGTCAGATGACGGTCATGTTGAGGGCGGTGCTCTTCGATCTCTACGATACGCTGGCGTATCTGACGCCGTCGGTCATTCAGGAGGGGCGGCGGGAGCTGGCGCGGCTGGCTGGCGTCGACCCGGAGGCCTGGGCGCCGGTCTGGCGGTCGACCGCGATGGAGCGGATGCTCGGGTCGCTGGGGGGTATGGAAGACCAGATTCGGCTGATGTTGCGCGACCTCGGGGCCGACCCGCCGCCCGAGCTAGTCACCCGGCTGGCCGATCTGGAGCAGGCAGCCTGGGTCCGCGGGGTCAGGCTGTACCCGGAGGCCGAGCCGCTCTTGCGCGAGCTGCGGCGGCGCGGCTACAAGCTGGGGCTGGTCAGCAACTGCTCCTGCCAGGCCGGTCAGGTCATCCCCCAGCTCGGCCTACCCGAGCTGATGGATAGCCTGGTCCTCTCGTGCGAGGTCGGCCTGGCCAAGCCGGACCCGGCCATCTTCCTCCACGCCAGCCGGGCGCTCGGCGTCGAACCGGAGCAGTGCATGTTCGTCGCGGACGGCGCCTTCGGCGAGCTCGACGCCGCCCGGGCGCTCGGCATGCTCGCCGTCAAAGTCGAGCAACCCCACCAGAGCGGCGATTACGGCACCAGCGAATACTTCGACCACCGAGTTGAGAGCCTGGCGGCAGTGCTGGACCTGGTGGGCAGCGGGACGGGTGGGTAGTGGGTAGTGGGACGAGGATCGCCCGTTCGTCTGCCCCTCACTCCTCACTACCCACTCTCACTACCCACTCGTCTCAGGGTTGCCTCCGGGGTCGCCTCGACCAGGTGGCCGGCGCGGCGGGCCGAGCGGCCTTCGATGCAGCCGCGCTCGACGAGTAGGCCGATCAGGCGGGCGAGGCGGAGCTCCGAGAGGCCGGTGTGGGCGCGGAGCCAGCTTCGACCGGGCAGCCGGCCCTCGGCGTCGGCGCCCTCGTGCAGGGCCGCCACCAACCGTCTGAGCGCCCGTTCGTGGCCGGGGCGGACGGTAACCGCGTCGATGGCAGGGGCCTCCAGCCCGGATTCCAGCCGCAGGCGATCGAGCGCTCGCCGATACTCGCGATAGGCGCCGGTGGTCCCGATCTGGAGGGCCTGGCCGATCTGGTCGAACGATCGCTCGCCAAGGAGGTGGAGCAGCAGCGCTCGGCGCGGCAGCGGATCTAGCTCGTCGAGCAGCTCGGCCAGGATCAGGTCGCGCTCCCAGATACGCCCGTCAGTCCCCGGCTGCTGGCGGAGCTGCTCGAGCAGTTCGTCGTGCGGCACCTGCTCGACCTCGACGTCTCGGGCGCGCTGACTGCCGGACTGGGTCCGCACGTAGCGCCAGAGTCCCCAGCGGAAGCCGCTTCGGGCGTACGCCGGGAAGTCGCCGCCGGACGGGTCCCAGCGACGCGCCAGGCTGTCGAGGACGAGCCAGCTCTGCTGGACCACGTCCGCGAGCTCCAGGCTGGGCGGGAGGGCGCGACCGTCGGCGCCGTAGCGCGCGAGGGCGGTGAGCAAGATCGGCCGCACTGCGTTGAAAAGATCGGGCAGGAGGTCAGTCTGCCCACCTCGATACGCCAGGGCTAGCTCGTTCGCACGGACGGTGTCGACCTCTGAGTCGTCCAACACGATGGGAAGGAGGTTTCTCGTCAATGGCCGCTCCCGCGCACGACGTACAGCAAGAGACTGGCAAGGGTGCTGAGGAACGTACCGACGACGGCCATCAGGACCGCGTTGAGCTTGGTTTCGAGCCGATCGTAGGCCCGCGTCAGATGGTCGATCCGGGCGGCGCTGACCCGTCCGTAGCCGCAGCCGCTATCGTCCAGGCGGCGGGCCAGCTCGGCCAGGCCCTGCCCCCCACTCGCGGAAGGGTCACCCGAGGGGCCACCAGCTCGGGAGCGCCGCCAGCGATCGAGGGCACGATCGAGGGCCACGCGGTCTGGAGTTTCGGCGTGGCTCATTCCGGTACCCCCAGCTCATCGCCGATCTCCTCAAGCATCTCTGCGAGGCTGGTGGAGGCGGCGGCGTGGTCGAGGGCGCGCTGGGTCTTGAGCACCCGGCAGAGGGTCTCGACCTGATGGCGCAGCTCGGCGAGCATCTTCATCCGCTCGTCGAGGGAGTCGTCGGCGGCGAGCTGGCGGATGGCGGCGCGGACCAGGGCGACCTCGTGGGCGAGCCCAGTCGCGTCGACGACGGTGGCCGAATCGCGAGCGAGCGACGAGGGTCGTGGCCGATCGGCGCGGGCCCGATCGGCTCGGGAAGAGCCGGCAGCAGGGCGGTGCAGCGGCACGTGTCCACCTCCAGATCAGAACATATGTTCTGCTTGTTAGGAGCATAAACCCCTTTCCGGACGTGGTCAAGGGGTTCTCCTACTAAGCCCTACCCTTGAAGGTGGTCTTTCCTACCACACCAGATGGACGAGGAGGCGGCAGACGGCAGACGGCAGACGGCAGGCGGCAGGCGGCAGGCGGCTGGCGGGGGGTGTATCCCCCGTCTGCCGTCTACCGGCTACTTGCTACTTGGTGCCGAAGACCAGGTACAGCGCGAAGGCCACGCTCAGGACCCAGAGGATCGGGCCGGCTTTGCGGGCGTGTAGGAGCGTGTAGAGGATCACGCCGGCGGCGATGCCGTTGGTGATGCTCCAGGTCAGCGGCATCAGCATCACCGTGAACACCGCCGGCAGGCCGAGCGAAAAGTCCTTCCAGGGGATCTCGCTGCCGACGGCCGCCAGCATCAGCAGCCCGACCACCATCAGCGCGCCGGCCGTCGCCTCGGGCGGGACGATCGCGAAGACGTTCGCCAGCCACATCGCCAGGAAAAACGGGATCGCCGTCACGACCGCCGTCAGCCCAGTCCGCCCGCCCTCGGCGATCCCGGCCCCGCTCTCGATGTAGGTGGTCGCGCTCGACGAGCCGGCCAGTCCGCCGGCCAGCGCCCCGACCGAGTCGACCAGGTAGGCCCGGTCCTCGTGCCGCCGAAGATTGCCGTGCTCGTCGGTCAGCCCAGCCTCGGTCCCCAACGCGGTGAAGGTGCCGGCCGTGTCGAAGAAGTCGCTCAGCATCAAGGAGAGGGTCGCGAGCAGGCCAGCCAGCAGGAGGGCTCCGCCGCCCTTGGTGAGGAAGCTCAGACCGCCGATGCCGATCCCGAGGTAGCGGAAGTCCGGCGCGCTCACGATCGGGCCGCTCAGCTCGAGCTTGCCGGGGATGATCGAAAGCTGCGTCCCGAGTGCGAGGTGGACGACCATCCCGATCGCCGTCGTGATCAAGATCCCGATCAGGATCGCACCCTTGACCTGATAGCGCAGCAGGAGCGCCGTCAGGACCAGCCCGAGCACGGCGTAGATGACCGGCGGCTGGGCGAAGCTGCCGAGTGCCCCGGCCGTGGCCGGCGGCACGGTGCCGCCCTGGGTCGCCCCCAACGGCACGACGTAGAGCCCGGCCTCGTAGGCCCCGATCGCGAAGAGGAACAACCCGATCCCAGCCCCGATCGCCATCTTGAGCGAGAGCGGGATCGCGTGGAGAATCCGCTGCCGGACGCCGAGCAGCACCAGGACGGTGATGATGATCCCTTCGAGCAGGATCACGCCCATCGCCTCGGCAAAGGTGTAGCCGAGCCCGACCATGAGCTGGAACGCGACCGCGGCGTTGATGCCCAAGCCGGGGGCTATCGCGAACGGCAGGTTCGCCCCCAGCCCCATCGCGAGCGTCAGCAGGCCGGCCACCAGGCAGGTGCTGGTGACGACGGCCGGGAACACGACATCCTGGCCGGCGATCCTGGCGCCGGTGGTCAGGATGACCGCGTTCAGGATGATGATGTAGCTCATGACCATGAACGTGCTGAGGCCGGCCCGCACCTCGGTGCCGACGTCGGTCCTCCGCTCTGCCAGTCCGAAC
>JACCZL010000496.1 GCA_013695975.1 Chloroflexota bacterium | reverse complement strand
TGGCCGGGTTCGCCTTCGCCGTGCTGCTGGTCGGCTCGGACTCGCTCCAGCGGAGCGTGCGGCTCCCGCAGAGCGCGGTGCTCGTGTTCCAGGCGATCATCCTGCTGACGATTCTGTTCGCCGAGGCGATGCGCACCGGCGGGACCGGCCGCCTGCTCGGGGTCGTCCGGCGGAGGTTGGCGTGAGCGCCGAGCTGTTCGTCGATCCGCAGCTCCTGCGGCTGACCGTAGCAATCGCCGCGCCGTTTCTGCTCGCGGCGCTGGGCGAGCTGCTGATGGAACGTGGCGGCGTGCTGAACGTCGGCATCGAAGGCATGATGGCGGTCGGCGCGGTAGTCGGCTTTCTGGGGACCTGGGGCAGCGGGGGCAGCTATCTGGTCGGCATCGGCGCAGCGATGCTGGCCGGCGGGCTGCTCAGCCTGATCCTGGGCTGCTACGCCATCACCTTGCGCGGCCAGCAGATCACGGCCGGACTCGGTCTGCTCGTGTTCGGGCTCGGGCTGGCCTCGCTGCTCTACCGCGCCGCCGTGGGCGTCGAGCTCGCGGCGCCACGGATCCAGGTCCTCCCGTCCGTCGCGATCCCCGGACTGGCCCGGCTGCCCGTCCTGGGGGAGGTGCTGTTCAGTCACGACCTGCTGGTGTATGGGGCGTTCCTGCTGGTCCCGCTGGTTCACTGGCTCCTCTTCGGTACGCCCCTCGGCCTACGGCTGCGGGCCTGCGGCGACAACCCCCGCGCCGCGGACACCCTCGGGGTGAACGTGGTTGCCCTTCGCTACGGGGCCACCGCCGCCGGCGGGCTGCTGATCGGTCTGGCCGGCGCCTACCTACCGCTCGCGATCACCGGCGGCTACTCGGATGGGATGGTCGGCGGGCGGGGCTGGATCGCGCTGATGCTAGTGATTCTGGGACGGTGGCTCCCCTGGGCGGTGGTCGGCGGTGCCCTCCTGTTCGCCTACGTCGAAGCGCTCCAGTTTCGGTTGGCCCTGGTGACCAGGGCGGTCCCGCCCCAGCTCTTGCTGGCGCTGCCCTACCTGCTGGCCATCGTCGTGCTCGTCCGAGTCTACCGTGGCGCCCAAGCGCCGGCCGCCCTGGCGGTGCCCTACGACCGCGAGGCACGCGGCTGACCAGCGGACGCCTGGCTGGACGATCTCCTCGAGCGGGAGCAGCTCAACCTGGCGGAATACCGCCAGTTGCTGTGGACTGACCTGCTGGTCCGCGGCGAGCGCGAGGGCCAGACTGGTTACCTGGTGGTCGAAGTGTCCTGGACGATCGGCCCGAAGCACTTCGACCAGGCGCAGCGGCGCGCCAGTCTGCTGCATCGGATCGGGGTACCGGCCTGGCCGGCCGTCGTCGGGCACCGCGTCGCTGACCGCGCGCGGGACCGCCTCCAGCAGGAGCCGGTTGTCCACGTCATCCCTGGCCCGGACGGCGATGAGGTGGAGACCGACGAGCCGGCATAGCCGCGGGCCGTCTTCGATCGAACCGACGCCCGTCAGTGGAGGACCGCATCGGCTGTCGCCGCCCATGGCGCGCCCGGGGCTCGGAGGCGAAAAGCGGAGCCGTACCGCAAGGCTCGAGGGTATCCGCACGGCATATGCTACGATGGGACCGCTCGGCTGAAAGTGAGGTATCTCATGCGCGCGCTGCTTCGTTCGGGCCTGCTGCCCATGCTCCTGGCATTGGTGGTCGCCTGTGCGCCCCAGTCGCCGCCCGCGGCTGCTCCGGCGCCGGCCTCCGCCAAGGGTGACGCAGCGGCCAAGACCGGGACCGGGACGCCGCTGAAGGTGGCGATGATCCTGCCCGGGCCGATCCAGGACGCCGACTTCAACGCCGTCGGCGCCCAGGCGCTCGAAGAAGTCAAGCGACAGACCGGGGCCGAGACGGCCTTTTCGGAGTCGGTCGCGGTCGCCGACGCCGAGCGTGTCGCGCGCGAGTACCTTAGCTCCGACTACAACGTGATTGCCTTTCACGGCGGCCAGTTCCTGACGATCGTCCAGAAGCTCGGGCCGGCCTTTCCGGACGCGACGTTCATCATGGAGAGCTCCGGCCAGATCCCGGATCTCCCGCCGAACGTCTGGAACATCGGCCGCAAGTTCTATCAGGGGTTCTACGTGCTGGGGGTCCTGGCTGCCGCCACGACCAAGTCGAAGAAGATCGGCTACGTCGCCGGTGTCAGGCTGCCTGACTTCGTCGCCTCGCTGAACGCCGTCAGGCAAGCCGCCAAGGAGACCGGCCCCGACATCCAGGTGCTCGATGCGTTCATCGGGGATCAGAATGACCCCGTCAAGGCCCGCCAGACGACCGCCTCGCAGATCAGCAGCGGCGCCGACTTCGTCGTCGTGAGCGTGAACCTCGGAGTGAACGGCGTGGCCGAAGCGGCCAAGGCCGCGACGCCGCCAGTCCTGTTCACCACCTACTACACCGAGAAGAAAGAGCTGGCCCCGGAGCTCCTGACCGTGTCGCTGCTGCTGGACTTCTCCGCACCGTACGTCCAGACCGTCAAGGCTATCCAGGGCGGCACCCGCGGCGGCTACACCGAGATGCGCCCTGGCAGCGCCATGTCGCTGTCAGACATCAAGAACGTCCCGCCAGAGGCGGCAAAGAAGGCCCGCGACGCTTTCGACGCGGTCGCCTCACGCAAGCAGGAGATCCCGGAGATCACCGACCGGGTCGTCGAATAGTACAGCCATCTACCCACTATCGACTGCCCACTCCATCTCGATCGCCCGCATCGCCTCGATGAAGCAAGCCAGCGGCGGGTGGACGATGCCGGCCCCCACCTGGCCGATCCCGGGCTCGCGATGGGCGATGCCGGTGTCGATGACCGGGCGGACGCCGGTCCGAATGACCTTGCGGACGTCGATGCCGACCGGCGTACCACGGAAATCGAGGGCCGGAATCCGGAAGTCGTCGTGCTCGGCGACCGTGA
>JACCZL010000253.1 GCA_013695975.1 Chloroflexota bacterium | reverse complement strand
ACGCTGCTGCCAGATTTCGAGGGGTCGCGCGGTGAGGGCTGGGTCGCGGCCCAGGCGCTCCTACTGCTGGCGAACGGCGCGACGACCTTCCTCGGGCCACGGCTGCCGCCAGCGGTGCGGGTCCCGGCCCGGCTCCTCGGACTCGGGGCGATCCTCGGCGGCAGCGGGCTGCTCCTGGCCGGGGGATGGAGCCTGGGCCGCGACCTGACCCCGCTCCCGCGACCAAAAGCGGGCGCGCGCCTGGTGCGGAGTGGCCCCTACCAGATCGTCCGCCACCCGATCTACAGCGGCCTGCTCATCGCCGCGTTCGGCTGGGCCCTGCTCCACGGCCGCTGGCTCGGACTGCTCGCCGCCGCCAGCTTGGTCCACTTCTTCGACGCCAAGGCGACCCGCGAGGAAGCCTGGCTCGTCGAGCGCTTCCCCGACTACCCCGCCTACCGCGAGCAAGTGTCCAAGCTGCTACCAGGCGTCTATTAATGGATAGACTGGCGGGCGTGCCAGGCCCAGGCGGTGCGGACGATCGCCTCGGCGTCGGTGTAGTGGGGAGTCCAGCCGAGGGCTTCTCGGATGTGGCGATTGTCGGCGTAGAGCTCCGGCGGGTCGCCGGGGCGACGGGGCCCCTCTACCACCGCGATCTCGCGGCCGGTGACCGTTCGGCAGGCCTCGATGATCTCGCGCACCGAGTAGCCACGGCCGGTCCCCACGTTGTAGGTCAGGCAGGCGCTAGGGGTTTCCATCGCGCCGAGGGCCAGCAGGTGGGCGCTGGCCAGGTCGTCGACGTGGACGTAGTCGCGGACGCAAGTACCGTCGGGCGTAGGGTAGTCGGTCCCAAACACCTTCACCCCCGGACTTCGCCCGGCCGCCGCCCGAAGGACCAGCGGGATCAGGTGGGTTTCGGGGTCGTGGTCTTCGCCGAGGGAGCCATCCGGTCGGGCGCCAGCGGCGTTGAAGTAGCGGAGGCTGACCGAGCGGAGCCCGTACGCCGTCGCGTAGGAATGGAGGACCTGCTCGAAGGTCAGCTTGGACTCCCCGTAGGGGCTCTCCGGGGCCTTGCGCTCGTTTTCGTCGATCGGCAGCCGGGTCGGCGGTCCGTAGACCGCGCAGGTCGAGGAGAAGACGAGCCGATCGACGCCGTGGGCCCGCATCGCGTCGAGCAGCTCCAGCCCGGCCGCGACGTTGTTGCGCCAGTACTTCGACGGCTCGGCGACCGACTCGCCGACGTAGGCGTAGGCCGCGAAGTGGAGCACCGCGTCGTAAGGGCGCGATGCATCGCGAGCGCGTGCAAACAGCGCGTCGAGCTTGCGACGGTCAGCCAGCTCGCCGACCTCGAGCTCGCATGGGACCGTCTCCCGATGTCCGTAGACCAGGTTGTCGTAGACCGTCACGTCGTGCCCCGCGTCGAGGAGGGCCCGCACCGTATGCCCGCCGACGTAGCCGGCCCCGCCCGTCACCAACAGCCGCACGCTCGCCTCCGGATGGGGCAAGCTCCTCGCTTCTCGGAGCTAACCTACCCCAACGTTCCCCATGGTACTTCCCTCAGGTTCTCGGCGGTACAATCCGAGAGGCGATGACACAGACCAGGATCCTCCGCCGGGCGAGTCCGACCATCGCGGAGACGCCGCTCGAGGCGCTGGACGGGCTGCTGACGCCGACGCCGCTCTTTTACGTCCGCGATCATTTCGACGAGGTGCCCGGGTTCGACCTCGAGTCCTGGCGGCTCGCGGTAGGCGGGCTGGTCGAGCGGCCGCTCAGCCTGAGCCTCGACGACCTGGGGGCGCTGCCCCGACGCGAGCTGGTCTGCACGCTCGAATGCGCCGGCAACGGCGGCTACGGCAACCGCCTCCGCCGCGGCGGCGTCAGCACCGCCCACTGGCGCGGGGTTTCGCTGGCGGAGGTCCTGGCCCTGGCCGGGCTCCGATCGGGTGTCTCCGACGTCGTGACTCGCGGGGCCGAGTCTGGCGATGACCCCGAGGCGCCGGAGGCGCAGGGCTACGAGCGCAGCCTCCCACTCGCCAGGGCGACTGCTCCGGATACCCTGCTGGCGCTGGAGATGAACGGCGCGCCACTAGCCCCCGAGCACGGCGCACCGGTCCGCCTGGTCGTCCCTGGCTGGTACGGCATGGACGCCGTGAAGTGGTTGATCGAGCTTCGGGCAACCTCGGCGCCGTCTGGAGCCTTCTATATGGCTCGGCGCTATCGCGCTGACTACACCAAGGGCCCCCAGGTCCGCGAGATGACTGTCAAGTCCCTGATCGCCCGACCGGTGGCCGGCGCCCGCCTGACGCTCGGCCCTGCCCTCGTCGAGGGGGTCGCCTGGGGCGGCGATGGGCCGGTGACACGGGTCGACGTGAGCACCGATGGCGGAACGAACTGGGCGCCCGCCGAGCTGCTGGGCGAGGCCCTGCCGGCGACCTGGCGCCTCTGGCGACACTCCTGGACCGCGGGCCAGTCGGGCGAGCACGTCCTGATGGCCCGTGCCCACGACGCCCTCGGGCAGGCCCAGCCTTTCGACTTGCGCCCCGGCGACCTCGGCCGCTACCGGGCGAACGCCGTCGAGCGCGTCGCCGTGCTGGTAGAGCGTTCGCGGTAATTGCTCAGGCTGGTCCCCATTCGAGAGGCTCTGGTACAGTCCGGCTGCCAGGAGCAGGGCCGGTGGGGGATTCGTCCAAACGCGGGCAGATGCTGAAGCGATGAGTCTGGCCGAATCGCACGCCGCGCCGATCGGGGCGACCGCGCCCGATCGGGCCGTCGGCGCCGAGGGGAACATCCGCGTCCGATCGGATGCCCTCTCCGAATCGGCGACGGCCCGATCGGGCGCGCGGCTGTCCGACCGCACGGCCGGTCTGGTCCTCGGCGGGATTGCCCTGGCGGCGATGGTGCTCCAGGGTGGGCTCTTCTTCGAAAAGACCTGGCTCTGGACCGGCGACACGATCTATCACCACGCGGTGATGGCCGAGATCCAGGCCGGCGAGCTGCTGCCGGGGGGGCCCTACGCGGGGCTGCCGGCCTTTTACTCGCCGCTGCTGCACTACCTGGCGGCAGGGATCGGGCTGGCGTTTCGGATCGAGCTGACCGAAGCGATCAGGGTCCTCTCGGTCCTGTTCGCCCCGCTGACGCCGCTGGCGGCCTACTGGCTGGCGCGGACCCTCGGGCTGGATCGCGCAGTCGCCCTGGTCGGGGCCTTTTTCGCCACCTTCGGGGGCGGCCTCAAGCTCGCCGAAGACCGCGTCTGGGTCGACGCCCTGTTCACGGGCCAGCACAACTTCTTTCCGCTCTTCCCGCGCGACATCGCCTTTTTGCTGTTGCCGCTCGGGTTCGGCTGCGTCTATCGCGGCCTGGTCCACGGCTGGCGCTTCGGCGGCGTCCTGGCCGGGGTGGCGTTCGGGCTGATGATCCTCGCCCACACCCAGACAGCGGTCTTCGCCGCTCCTGTGCTCGGGCTCTACCTGCTCTGCGCCCTGTTTCTCCGCCCCGACCTGCTGGGCCGCGCCGTCCGCGTGAGCGTCGTCACCGCCGGCGTCGCGCTGCTGGTGTCGTCGTTCTGGTGGGTCTGGGAGCTGTCGACAATCGCCCGGAGCGGCTCGTTTAGCGTCGAGATGCCCGCGTCGCGCGTGCCGGTCAAGCTGGCGCTCGCGGAGCTCCCGCTCGAGTTCGGAGTGTTCTTCGTGCTCGGCCCGCTCGGGCTCCTGCTCACCGCCCGCCGACTCTGGGGTGGGCGCGGAGGAAGACCCCTCCCCCTAGCC
>JACCZL010000210.1 GCA_013695975.1 Chloroflexota bacterium | reverse complement strand
AGCATGGCGTCCGGCTGGTCTTCGTCGTCAACCCGCGGCGGCGGACGGTGGCGGTGCATCGCTCGGGCCAGCCGGTCCGCATCCTCGGCCTGGACGACGTGCTGGACGGCGAGGACGTCGTGCCCGGGTGGACGCTCGCCGTGCGCGACCTGTTCAGTTTCGGCGAGGCCTGAGCGAGCTCTGATCGCCCGAAATGGGCGTGCCCAACCGCCAGGCGGGTTTAGCCCTCCCTGGCCGGGAACTGCCAGCGGGTGACGGTGGTCGGGAACTTGCTCCAGGCGAAGGTGACCCGGGGGTGTACGGTCCAGAGGCCGCCGTTGTCCCATTGGTCGGGGGCGGGGCGATAGTCGTGCGTCGCGGCGTACTTGGCCCCGAAGGCGGCGGCGAGCCGCTCGGCCAGCGCGCGCTCGGGCTTGCCCGCCGCCCGAGCCTCGCCCTCCAGGATCACGACCTCGTCGCCGCTCTCGAGGTGTACGACGATCGCCGGGTTCGCGGCGACGTTGCGGGCACGGCGGGTCTCGGGACTGCCCTCGAAGTACAGCACCCCGTCCAGCCAGACCGCCCAGGCCGGCATCGCGTGCGGCCGGCCATCCGGCCGGGTCGTGCTGAACCAATAGTTGCGGGCCTGCTCGAGCCGCTCGACGGCCCAGCTCCAGGGGAGCAGGCTCGCATCGTCCTCGGGGACGCCGTAGCCTTCGGGCATGCTCGGGCGGCCCCGCTTCGGCTCGGCGTGAGTGCCCCCGGGTGTCTGCTCGACCATAGTGACCAGCCTCCTATCGTAGGCTGCCCTCCTGCCGCTCTCGACAGGCGGGCCGTAGCGCGTCGATTATGCCGTCTCCGCCCCGCCTCTCGGGAGTGGGGTGGGGGCGCGGCAGCGCTGGGCGGCGACCTCGCAGTAGCGCTGTTCGATCTCGACGCCGATCGACCGCCGCCCCAGTGTCTTGGCCACTCGGCAGGTAGTGCCGGTCCCCACGAAGGGGTCCAGGACCAGGTCCTCGCGGAAGCTGAAGAGGTGGATCAGGCGGCGCGGGAGCTCCTCCGGGAAGGGGGCGGGGTGGTTGTACTGGGCCGTACTCTGGCCGGGGAAGGTCCAGAGGCCGAGCGTCCAGTCCAGGAAGTCGGCGCGGGCGACGTCGGAGGTCTTGCCCTTGCCAGGCCGCCGGCGTTGGCCACGGGAGAGGACCAGGATCGCCTCGGCGGCGGTGTTGACCCAGGGGTCCGAGGCGCTCAGCCAGCTCCCCCAGGCGGTGCGCCTGGAGACGTTGCCCTCGAGCCAGAGGATCGTCGTGTTGTACACGAAGCCGAGGTCGCGGACCAGCAGCTCGGTGAAGTCGGCCAGGACCGGCTGCTTGCTCGTCCGGCGCTTGCCGCCGTCGTCGAAGCCCACGTTGATGTCGAGTGGGATGTTCAGGCAGAGCCGCCCGCCCGGCTCGAGGACCCGCTCGATCTCCTGACACCAGACCCGCGCCCATGCGAGGTAGCTTCGATAGGTGGCGTCGTCCCGCGCCGCGCCGTAGTCCTTGCCCAGGTTGTAGGGCGGGCTCGTCACGACGAGCTGGACGCTCGCCTCCGGCAGGAAGCCCAGGTTGGTGCTGTCGGCATGGTAGAGGTCGACGAGCTCGTCGCGGTAGTAGGGCTGCCGACTCACCCCAGCCCTCGGGCGAGGAGGGTGACTGCCCACTGATTGAGACTGACACCCTCCGAGCGCGCCTGCTCGGCCAGGTGGCGGTGGAGGGATGGCGGCATCCGCACGGTGATATACCCACTGTAGCGAGTTGCGCCGGGGGGCTCGGGCTCGGGGATCGGGTCGCCGTGGGCCAGCGCCGACTCGAACCAGCCGGCCATCGCGTCGCGCAACATTTCGAGGGCTTCTTCCTCCGTCTCGCCGGCCGTAAAGCAGTGCGGTAGTTCGGGCGCTTCCGCGAGGAACCCTTCCTCGGTATCGCCGCGGATCACCTTGCGATAGGGGCGCTTCAGAAGCTCTTGCACCTGCTGTTCGATGCTTGAATCAGTTGTCGTCATCGTCCTCCCCTTCCGTCAGTCTGAGCGCCTGATCCACGTACGCTCGCAAGACGTGTGGCCGGCGGTAGGGTACAGGTAGCTTCTGACCTGCACGGCGGAAGATGTAATGGCTACCGGCCACGCGATCGAGTGTCCACCCGTATGCCTGGAGCAGCCGCTGCAACTCGGAGAACCGTACGGCCTTGGCTCGCTGCGCGATCCGTCGTCGCAGCTCCTGCCTATCCACGCCGCAATAGTAGCGCATGCGCTACTGTTGCCTTACCGCGTTCACGATCGGGCTGTCGGAAACGGTCCCCTACCGGCCCTATCTGCACGGCATAGAACCGGACCTCCCGCGCGGCGATTGGGCCAGGTGGGCGACGACGTTGCGGATCAGGCGGAGGCCGAGGTCGCCGTCGAGGGTGAGGATGGACTCGGGGTGGAACTGGACGGCGGCGAGCGGCAGCTCGACGTGCTCGAGGGCCATGATGATGCCGTCGTCGCTCTCGGCGGTGACGGCGAGGGCGGCGGGGAGCGACTCGCGGACGGCGAAGAGCGAGTGGTAGCGGCCGGCGGTGAAGGTCTCGGGGAGCCCGGCGAAGACGTGCCCGCCGAGGACACGGATGCGGGAGGGCTTGCCGTGGGCCGGGCTGGGGAGGATGGCTAGCTCGCCGCCGAAATGCTCGACCATCCCCTGGAGACCGAGGCAGACGCCGAAGACCGGCAGCCGCCGCTCGAGCGCGGCGGCGATCGTGCCGGCGACATCGAAGTCGCGCGGGCGGCCCGGGCCGGGCGAGAGGACGACGAGGTCTGGGCGCAGCTCGTCGAGCGCGGCGTGGGGGAAGCCGGCTCGGAGGGTGACCACCTCGGCACCGGTCTGGCGGAGGTAGTTGGCGAGGGTGTGGACGAACGAGTCCTGGTGGTCGACCAGCAGGACGCGCTTGCCCTCGCCCGAGCGCCGGGCGTCCGATGCGGTCTCGAGCGGCACGCCCCGCGGGCGTCGGATCGCGTCGATGAACGCCGAGGCTTTGACCCGGGTCTCCTGCTCCTCGGCGACGGGGTCGGAGTCGAACAGGAGGGTCGCGCCGACCCGGACCTCGGCGACGCCCTGGTGGACCCGGATCGTCCGCAGGGTCAGGCCGGTGTTGACGTTGCCGTCGAAGCCGAGCACCCCGACGGCGCCGCCGTACCAGGCGCGGGCCGACGACTCGTGGTCCTCGATGA
>JACCZL010000176.1 GCA_013695975.1 Chloroflexota bacterium | reverse complement strand
GTCCGGCCGTGAGTCCTGTGGCGGCCGCAAGCCCGGCGGCGTCCCCCGCGGTGGCGGCGAGCCCGGTGGCGGCGAAGCCGTCGGTTGCCCTGCCGCCGCCCGTCCCACTGAACTCGCTCAGGGGGACCGTGACCATCGACGGGTCGTCGACGGTGTTCCCGGTCACCGAGGCGATGGCCGAGGAGTTCCAGAAGGCGGCCGGCGGCAACGTCCGCGTGACGGTCGGCATCTCCGGCACCGGCGGCGGCTTCCAGAAGTTCTGCAACAACGAGATCGACATCTCGGATGCCTCGCGGCCGATCTCGGCGCGCGAGATCGAGGCGTGCCGGGCCAACGGCATCCAGTTCGTCGAGCTGCCGGTCGCCTTCGACGGGCTGTCGGTTCTGGTCAGCCCACGCAACACCTTCATCGACTGCATGAAGGTCAGCGAGCTGAAGAAGATGTGGGAGCCGGCTGCTCAGGGGACGATCACCCGCTGGAATCAGATCCGGCCTGAGTGGCCTGATCAAGAGTTTCGGCTCTATGGCGCGGGCTCCGACTCCGGGACGTTCGATTACTTCACGGATGCGATCAACGGGCGCGAGAAGGCGAGTCGCGGTGACTATACCGGCAGCGAGGACGACAACGTCCTGGTCCAGGGTATCTCCACCGACCCGAATGCCCTCGGCTACTTCGGCTACGCCTACTACGTCGAAAACCAGGACCGGCTGAAGCTGGTTGCCATCGACGCCGAGCAAGGCGGCGGCTGCGTCCCGCCGTCGCCGGAGACGATCACCGGCGGCACCTACCGGCCGCTGTCGCGCCCGATCTTCGTCTACGCCAAGCTGGCCTCGCTCGACAAGCCCGAGGTGCGGGAATTCCTCCGCTTCTACCTCGATCCCCAGAACGCCGAGCGGTACATCGGCCAGGTCGGCTACATCCCGTTCCCGGCGCAGACCTACCAGCTCGGACTACAGCGCTTGAACGCTGCCCAGGTTGGGACCGTCTTCGCCGGCGGATCGACCCAGGGAGTCAGACTCGACGACCTGTTCGGCAGGCCGCCAGGCATGCCGTAGCGAGCGAGGCCGATCCCGGGGGCCTGACAGATAGGCGGAGAGCCTGCTTCGAGGTGAGGCGAGTCCCGGAGAGGGGGCGACGGACGAGAGCGATCTGACGGACAAGGCCGCAGCGGAGTTCTCATCAGGCGTCGCCACATGGGTGACACAAGGTACGCGAAAGGAACCCATCTCATGGTTGGATCTTGGAGGAGGGCCCGGGTTGCCAATGCCGCCCTGGCCGGATTGATGGCGGTTGGCCTAACGGCCGCCTCGGGGCAGTCGACGGTGGCCGCCCCGATGACACCGGAGCGCGAGGGCGTGCGGCAGTTGCGCGGCACGGTCACGGTCGACGGGTCGTCGACGGTGTTCCCGGTCACCGAGGCGATGGCGGAGGAGTTCCAGCGGGCGAACGGCAGCGTCCGCGTGACGGTCGGCATCTCCGGCACCGGCGGCGGCTTCCAAAAGTTCTGCAACGGCGAGACCGATTTCTCGAATGCCTCGCGACCGATCTCCTCACGCGAGATCGAGGCCTGCGGCGCGAACGGCATCCAGTTCGTCGAGCTGCCGGTCGCGTACGATGGGCTGTCGGTCTTGGTCAGTCCCTTGAACGACTTCGTCCAGTCGATCACGGTCAGCGAGCTGAAGCGGATGTGGGAGCCGGCCGCTCAGGGGACGATCACCCGCTGGAGTCAGATCAGCCCCAACTGGCCGGACCGCCCGTTCCGTCTGTACGGACCCGGCTCTGACTCCGGGACATTCGACTACTTCACCGAGGTGATCAACGGCCGGGCGCGGGACAGCCGTGGCGACTACACCGGGAGCGAGGACGACAACATCCTGGTCCAAGGCATTGCCACCGACCCGGACGCCCTCGGCTACTTCGGCTACGCCTACTACGTCGAGAACCAGGACCGACTGAAGCTGGTCGGCGTCGACGCCGAGAACGGCAGCGGCCCCGTCTACCCCTCGGAGGAAACGATCAGGAACGGCAGCTACACGCCGCTGTCGCGGCCGATCTTCATCTACGCCAAGCTGGCCTCGCTCGACCGCCCGGAAGTCGACGCGTTTGCGCGCTTCTACCTCAACGCCACCAACGCGACGACGCTCGTCCCACAGGTCGGCTACGTGGCGTTCCCGGCCGAGTACTACGAGCTGGCGACGCAGCGCCTCGACGCTCGGCAGCCCGGAACCGTCTTCGGCGGGCAGACCAAGCAGGGGGCGACGCTCGCCGACTTGTTCGGACCGGCGCCTCGCTAGAATCGACCCGATGGACCGGGGCC
>JACCZL010000165.1 GCA_013695975.1 Chloroflexota bacterium | reverse complement strand
CACCCAGGGCTCGTAGATCCAGTCCCAGCAAAAGTTGCCGATCCCGACGCTCGGGACGCCGGCCCGTCGCGCGACGGCGAACGCCGCCGAGGGGATGTCGGCGACCACCAGTCCCACGCCGGCCCTGTGTAGCTCGGTCGCTTCCCTCTCGATCAGCTCGCCCTCCCGCGCGGCCAGCGCGGCGTAGCGAACCAGCGTCTCACGCGGCTCGAGTCGAAAACTCTCGGGCTGAACGACGCCAATGTCGAGGCCGCGTCTCACGACCCTCACACCCGAGGGAAAGATCCAGTCGGCGGCCTCCGTCCGGACCTCGATCTCCGCGTCTGGAGCGAGCCGGCGGAACGCCTCCAGCACGACGGCCTCTCGGACGGCGTGGCCAAAACCGTGGCTACTGACGTAGAAGACGACGCGGGTCACGAGCGAGGATTGTACGCGCTACTGGGTCGCCATCTCGCGGGAGACGCCGCGGGCGGCCAGGACATACATGACCACGCCAAGGAGGGCCGGGGCCGCGAGCATCAGCCAGTCCGGCCGTATCCCACGCAGCATCACGTCGCGCAGATCGATCGCGCCGTAGGTGACCGGCAGGACGTAGCTGATGGCGCGGACCGGCGGCCAGAGTGTCGTCAGCGCCAGGAAGAAGCCGCCGAAGAAGATCGAGCAGAGCAGCACCAGCATCGCGAGCTGGACGGCCTGGGTTTCGGTCGAGGCGAGCTGGGAGAGGAAGAAGCCCATCCCGAGCGACGCGAACAGGAGCAGTCCCAGCGACACCGCCACCCAGATAGGGCTCCCGAGGATCGGGACGTTCAGCAACATGGTGACGAGCAGCACCAGGAGCCCGGCGACGATCGAGAGCAGCAGGCCGTAGCTGAGCGACTTGCCGAGCAGCACCTCCAGCGGGCCGATCGGCGCGACGCGGTAGATATCCATCGCCCCGAGCAGGCGGTCGCGGACCATCGATAGGGACGTCAGGCTGATCGCGATGTGCTGGAGCAGCAGGGCGATCACGGCCGGTACGAAGAAGGCGATCGGCGTCGGCTCGATCGGCACGGTGTTGCGCGCCTCGATCGAGAAGGGGGCGACCAGCACATCCGGCGGGATCTGGGTCAGACGCTGCGACTGGACTTCGAGCTCGCGGGCACTCGTCCGTAGGCTCGCGGCCCGTTGAAGCTGCTCGGGGGTGTTCACACGGCCCGCCAACAGATCACCTTCGATCGCCGCCAGGTCGGCTTCGATCGGGGTGAGCGGGTCAGCCTCGCCGCTGATGGCCATGATCGGCGAGAGCGACGGCGCCGTGCGGACCGCTCCGAGCGTTTGGCGCAGCGCGACCACCCGCGCTCCCGCCGCGATAGCGTTCCCCTCGCGCAGGTCCTGCTCCAGCGCATCGGCCTGACCGCGCATCTGGCCCGCCACGCGCCCGAGCTCCTCGGCCGGCGCCTGGGCGTTGCCAACCAGGCCGGCCAGGACACGACGGTTCAGCTCCTGGACGGCGACGGTGGCGAAATAGCGCACCCAGGCCGATTGGAGCGGGTCGATCTCGTTGAACAAGATGTCGAATCGGGCCTGCTGGCCGTTTAGGACCTGGTCTTCCGGCCGCTCCGGAACGATCACCACGACGTTTGTGCGACCGCTGGCGAGCGCGGCTTCGGCGGCCGATCGATCGCGGGTGACGTTGTCCAGGACGAAGACGGACGAGAAGAGGTCGCGATAGGCGGCCGGATCCTCCGGCAAGCGCGGATCGTCTTGCGGCAGCAGCAGGGTAGTCTGGAGCTGGGGCGTCTGGCCTCGATAGCCAATGCCGAACGTGGCCAGGATCAGAAACGGCCCCAGGACGACGCTCAAGATCAGCTTCGGCTGGCGGAGCGCTGCCCAGAGCTCTTTCAGGAAAAACGACGAAATCCGGACGACCTGCTGTCCGAGCTCGTTCGCCGCATGGACGATCGGCCTGAACGGCCTCGCCATGGCACTACTCGCCGCGGCCACCGGCGGCCTCCATTAAGCGCACGAACACGTCGTCGAAACTGGGGCGCTGCTCCTCGACCTCGGTCACCTCGACGTCTGCCGCCGCGAGCGCCTCGAGCAGGTCCGGCACGGCCCGCCCGGCGTCCTCGGCGATCACCTCGAGCGCGTCGTCAGCGCTCCGACGGACACCGATCACGCCTTCGACCCCACGGATCGCGGCCACGGCTCGGCGGTCGAGGTCGGGGCCGGTGACCCGGATCACTTCGCCGCCGATTGCCTGGCGCCGTACCTCTTCCGGCGAGCCGATCGCGATCAAGCGACCATCTCGCATTACCGCTACGCGGTCGCAATACTC
>JACCZL010000108.1 GCA_013695975.1 Chloroflexota bacterium | reverse complement strand
CGCCCCTACAGAGGCGTCCTTACGGGTTCACCTTCTTAAGGATGTCGGTACCCTCGGTCATGACTTCCCTGGCGGCGGCCTCCGGTGCTTTCCGACCGAACTGCACCTCTTCGGCGTTGCGGACGAGCAGCTTGACGACGTCAGGGTGGCCCTTTGGCTCGGGAGGCGGGGTCGGGCCGGCGAACTTCGAGACGTCCTCGGTGATGTTGAAGGCGACGGTATCGTACTTGGACAGGCCGGTGGCCTTGAGCGCATCGCGCGAGGGGACCGTCACCGGCACGCCGCGGTTGGCGGCGAGGATCGTCGAGGCTTCGGGGTCGCCGATCATCCAGGAGATCAGCGCCGCCGACTCGCGTGGGTTCCTGGACTGGGCGGAGACCGAGAAGAACTGCGAGCACTTCGGGTAGTGGCCCTCGGCCGCGCCACCGCGCGGCCAGGCGGTCGCGACGACGTCGTCGTTGATGACCGTGGCGTAGCGCTCGTACTCGTTCGCCCAGCCCCACCAGGTGGCGGTCTTCTGCTTGACCCAGAGCGACTGCTCGAGCGGAGGCATCGTCCCGCCGTGGGCCGCGGACACCTCGCCGCTCGGGACGATCCCCTCCTTGCGGAGACCGTCCCAGTACCGGTACCAGTCGATCAGCTCGGCCTCGGTGAAGCCGAGCTGGGTGCCCTTGTACAGCCAGCCACCCTGGGCCCGCTGCCGCAGCCAGTAGCCGAACTCGTTCGGCCCGCCGGATCGGTCCGCGCTGAAGTAAAGGCCATCGCCGCCGAGCTTCGCCTTGAACTGGCGGCCCATCTCCTCGAAATCTTTCCAGGTCCAGCTCATCGGCGGTACCTGGAGTCCGGCCCGCTCGAGGAGCGCTTTGTTGACGTGCAGCGCCATCGTGTTGCCGCCCAGGCAGACGGCGTAGAGCTTGCCGTCGACCTTGCCGCTCTCGAGGAGCTGCTGGTCCATCGTCGAGACGTCGAGCCCGTTGCCGACCAGACTGTTGAGGTCGAGCAGGGCGCCGCGGCCGGCGTACTCGTTCAAGTAGGCGTAGTCCATCTGGATCAGGTCGGGGGCATCGCCCGACGCGACCTTGACCGTGATCTTGTCCCAGTAGGCGTCCCAGCCCGAGAACTCGGACGTGACCTTGACGTTCGGGTTCTTGGCCGAATAGGCCTCCCAGGCGTTGATCGTCCGATCGTGGCGGTCCTGCGAGCCCCACCAGATAGCGCGGAGTTCGACCGGTCCGGCCGGCTTGGCCGCCTCCTGTGGCTTGGGCGCCTCCGCCTTCGGGGCCTCCTGAGCTTTGGGCGCTTCCTGCTTCGGCGCCGACCCCGGAGCTTGCGAGCCAGTGGCTCCCGCGCACCCGGCCGCGACCAGCACGGCGAGCAGCAGCGCAGTCAGGCGTACGACATCCTTCCGCATCGTGGCACCTCCCTAACCAGGACCTAGAACCGGTGGGAATATAGCCCGAATGGCGTGGAGCTTGTCCAGGCTAAGGCAAGGATAGTCACACCGGGGTCATGCCAGGTGGCGGAGCTGCTCCAGGGCTTGCAGGAAGCCTTCCTCGGACTGGGCCAGTGGCGAGAAGCCCGCGCTGAGGATGATCTCGCTCGCTCCCAGTCCGCGCGCGGCCTCGACGTCCTCGCGGATCTCCTCCAGGCTGCCGGCGAACTCTCCCCGACCCGGCCCCTGTGGCCGATCGGCGAGCATGCAGTGGGCCAGCACGATCAACTCCAGCGCGGCCCCGTCTCGCCCGGCCGCCTGCGCCATCTGGCGGGCCTGGCCCATCATCTGCCCCACGCCCGCCAGCGGCACGCCCGTGGGCAGCCAGCCGTCCGCCAGCCTGGCCATCCGCCCGAGCGCGCCGGGCGTGTAGGCCGCGAGGTAGAGCGGCGGGCGGGGCTGCTGGATCGGCTTGGGCTGGATGATCGACCGAGGCACGCGGAAGAACTCGCCCTCGAACTCGACCGGATCGTCGCCCCACATGGCCAGCAGCACCGCGATGAACTCGTCGGCCCGCGCGTCCCGCCCCCTCGCTGGGGCCCCGGTCGCGTCGAGCTCGTCCTTCGACCAGCCCTGGCCCAGGCCCACCCGCAGCCGGCCGCCCGAGAGGACGTCCAGCGTGGTCAACTGGCGCGCGACCAGGACCGGGTTGTGGTACGGCATCACCAGCACGCTCGTGCCCAGCGCGATGGTCTTGGTGTGGGCGGCAGCCCAGGTCAGCGTCTCGATCGGGCTGAAGACCCGTCGGTAGACGTCCGGCAGTGGCCCGCCCGTCGTGCCGGGATAGGGAGTCTGGGGGTCCACCGGATAGAGCACTCGCTCCGCGACCCACAGACTGTCGTAGCCAAGCTCTTCGGACCGCTGCGCCGCGCGCACGATGCCCGCGGGGCTGGCTCCGGCGCCCAGGTGGGGGATGACTGTCCCGATGCGCATCTCGCTCCGCTCCTTCTGGCCGACCTCCGATCGAGCTCGGGAGGCGTTAGCATCTCGTCCTCGTTCGTGAACAACGGGTGACACCGCGGCGCTATTCCCTGAACGCGGGCCGATTAGCCGAGGATCTCGTCGACCGTGAGCGCGATCTCGTGGAAGGCCAGCAAGGTGATCGACTCGCCGCGGCCCAGGATGCGCGAGTTGGTGTAGCCGCGCGGGGTCGGATCGCGGAAGACGACGAGTCGGTCGTGACGGAGGTCGAGGACCCATAGCTCGGCGATGCCGTGCCGCGCATAGACCCGCGCTTTCCGCCCGAGGTCGTACGCCACAGAGCTCTCGGCGACTTCGACCACCAGCAGGACGTCCGCCGGCGTCGGATGGGCCGCCGCGTAGGGCCGGTCTCGCTCCGGATAGGGCCGCAGGAGGGCGAGATCGGGTTCGGGCTCGGACCGATGGCTCAGCCGAATCGGATTCTGGATGCGGATATGGGCCAGGTCCCCAACCCGCCGAAAGAACAGGCGCGTGAGATAATCGACCTCACCAGCGTGGTGGGGGCCGATGGGGCTCATCCGGACGATCTCCCCCTCGATCAGCTCGACACGGTCGTCCTCCCCGAGGATGCCGGCCTCAGCCATCCGGTAGTACTCGTTGACGGTGAACAGCCGCCTGGTGGGCTGCAGCGCCATGGGACCACTCCCTCCGAGTGTCGAGACCCTCGCCCCGTCGCACCTCCGACGAGTGTAGCATCAAGCCGGTGGGCACGCGCCTCGAAGATGATCATAGGGCCCCAAGGTGCTCAAGGTGCTCATCGGTGTGCGCGTGAGCACCTTGGCGGCCCGCGGCGGCCGGATGATCACCTTCGGACGGTCAGAACTGGGGGAGGAGGTCCGCGTGGGCCCGGAGGAGGTCGTCCAGCAGCCGCGGGGCGGCCCGGAAGTCGCGCACGAGCGGGTCGCCCACCAGGGCCTGGAGGGCCAGGCGGCGGTCGCCGGTCAGCGCCGCGTCCACGATCATCTCCTGGTTGACCAGGTGCGGGTAGATCGTGTTGAGCACGCCGGGTGGCAGCGTCCCGACGCCGATCGGGTTGGCCCCCGCCGCGCTGACGACGGCCAGCGTCTCGACCACCGCCTCGCGCGGCAGGTTGTCGATCTGGCCGCGGTTTGGCAGGTTGACGATCGCGCGCACCGAGCGGCCGTTCGCGATGGCTGCGATGATGTCGGCCGACTCCTCGAGTGAGCGCTCGAGGGGCGGTGGCTCCGGGCGGTCGAGCCAGGCCCGAACCTCGGCGCGGGCCTCGCGGACCAGGTCCTCGCGGTGCTCGATCGTGGTGAGCAGGACGCCGTAGTCCTCGCCGGCGCCGGTCTCCGCGGTCAGGAAGTAGGGGAAGAACTCGGCCAGGTGCCGGTCGCCGGCCGCCGGCAGGTAGCCGTAGGTCTCGAAGAGGGCCAGCTTGAGCGTCCAGCGATCCTGGAACGGGGCGCGGTGGCCGCCGCTGGTCGACTTGAGCGGGACCGGGTCACCGCCGGCGGCGTACTGGCGCACCATCTGGAAGCCGTCCTGGCCCTTGATCTTGAGGTCGAGCAGCCAGATCAGGTGGTTGATGCCGGCCACTTGCATCTCGAAGTCCTCGACCTCTGCCCCGAACATTCGCATCATGCCCCCCCGCACCCCGAGCAGCTCGTGGCAGAGGCCGATCGTCTTGATCTGGGTCGTCTTGGTCACCGCGCGGGTCAGGACGGTCAGCGGGTTGGTCAGGTTCAGCAGCCAGGCGTCGGGACAGACCCGCTCCATGGTCCGCGCGATCTCGACCAGGACGGGGACGTTGCGGAGGGCCCGCGAGAGCCCGCCGGGCCCGACGGTGTCGCCGACGGATTGATAGATCCCGTACTGGAGCGGGATCTCGAGGTCCTTGCGCATCGCCTCGAGGCCGCCGGTCGTGATCGTCACGATCACGAATTCGGCATCGCGGAGCGCGTCCGCCAGGTCGGTGCTCGCTTCGACGGTGAAATCCGCGCCGGCGGCGGCCACCAGCCTGCGACCAAGCCGCTGCATCTCGTCGAGCGCTGTCGGGTCGATGTCGTGCAGGATGATGGCGCCGGCGAGATCCCTGGTCAGCGCGAGGTCGGCGAGCAGCTTGGGCGTCCAGTTGTAGCTGCCCCCACCCACGAAGCAGATCCGCGTCCTGGCCACAGGCGTGTCGCCCCCTCTCCTGGCGCCGCGGCGGGCGGCGCGTATTGACGGGCTATCCTGGCAATGGTAGCTTCTGGTCTATACCACGCGACGCGCGGCCGGCATAGGCGCCGAGATGCTCGGCGCCTGTAAGGACGCGGGAGGTTCCACGATGGAGCGGAGCAAGATGGTTCAGGTTCGTCCAGCCCGCCTGCTCGCCGCCGCGTTGGCGGCTACCCTCACCCTCGC
>JACCZL010000106.1 GCA_013695975.1 Chloroflexota bacterium | reverse complement strand
ATGAAGATGTCCACCAGGGCCCCGTCCTCCGCCGGCGCGCGGCAGCCTACCTGCCGGGTCCGCCAGACGTCAGGATAGCCTCAATTGTACGCGCGCTCGGGATTGCCGTGGGACTCGCTCAGGCGTGAGCGCCCCCCGCCACCAACAGGTACACCACGTAGGCCACGTAAAACACCCCGCCGGTCAGCAGGGCGTTCGCGGTCAGCTTGCGGCCGCCGAAGTTGAGCGACCCAAAGATCACCGCCGCTGCGAGGATCGCGATGCCGGCGCTGACGAAGGCGCTGGTCGATTCCGCGGTGATCGCCCACTCGCCGAATACCATCCCGAACGCGGCCGGGATGCAGCTCTGGAAGACCATCGCGCCGGTCAGGTTCCCGAGGGCCAGGGTGTCCTTGCCCTGCCGAACCCAGAGGACGCTGTTCATCTTCTCCGGCAGCTCGGTGGCGACCGGCGCGATCAGCAACGACAGGATGAGGGCCGGTATCCCAATCGCGAGGGCGACCGCGGTGACCTGCTCGACGAACATGTACGCCCCGACCAGCATGATCGCCAGACTGACCACGAGCTGGGCGCAGACGACCCAGAACCGCGGCGTCGACTTCCAGCGCTGAAAGTGGAGCGGCGCCAGGTGCTCGGGCTGTCCGGCGAGCTCCTCGGCAGCCTCGAGTGGGGACATACCCTCCATATCCTCGTAGGTCATCGGGGCCTCTTCACTGTCAGTGGCATGCTTGTAGACGTAGTAGACGTACAGCCCGACTACGACGATGGCGATGGCCACCTTGAAGGCATAGATCGGGACGAAGGCCGCCACGATCGCCAGCAGGTAGCCGATCAAGAAAAAGCGGATGTCGCGCCCGAGGACCTTCGAGTTGACGCGCAGCTCAGTGGTCCGACGACCGCCCCGCGCGAAGCCTACAACGGCCAGGCCGGTGATGAACATCGCGAGGGTCGCGAGCATGAACGGCGCGCCCAGAATGGCGCCAACGCCGACCTCATGGCCGTGCTCCCCGCCCGTATAAAGGATCGCCACGACTGGAATCATCGTCTCCGGCATCGCCGTCCCGACGGCTGCCAGAATACTCCCGACCACGCCCTCATTGAGGTTGAGCTTGTGTCCGAGCCACTCCACGGCGTTGGTGAACAGCTCGGCTGCCACAAGGATGATGGCGAGACTCACGATCAAGAGGATCGCGGTCAAGATCATGGGACTCTCCTGCCTCTGCTCCGTGCCGCGCGCCTCACCCCGCGGGCAGACTCAGTCGTCCCCTGCGGACTCATCAGAGACATCGTCAACTCGATGGAGGGAGGATCGCGTGTCCAGGCCGCGTCTGTCAAGCCGGTGCTCGCCTAATCGAGGGGCGTTCTAGGCCAATCACTCAGCCCCAGTACCGCCACGGGGCGCGGCGTCGACCCACCTCCAGCCGGGAAGCCACGTTCGGCCGCGTCGCCCACATCGCCCCCGTGCCAAACATCGCCAGAAGGCCAGACAAAATCAACAGCTCCATCGTCCAGCTCCACCCTTCCCCGATGGCGGTGCTCGTGGTCACCGCGCCCACGCCTCGGGATGCACGAAGCGTGCCAGTGTGCCCGCTCGTCGCTGGCCCACGCCTTGCGGTCACCGCCCGACGAGCGGATGGCGCGACCACGAGGCGACCTCGATGATCGAAGCATGTCAAGCGCAAGCAGAACGGCTCAGCGAGCTACTCTTAGAGCAGCTCGAGCAAGCTACCGACTCCGAGCACCAGCAGGCGTACATCCTGACATTGGTGGCTCGGCGCCTGGCCCGCCGCGTCGGCACGCTCGGCGAGGTGATCGAATTCCAGGCCCGTGAGCTGGACGATCGCGCCGCGCTCCAAATGGCCACCGCCCTTCAGACCTGCTGTGCGAGTCTCCTCTACATCCTCGACCAAATCGCTATCGACCCACGCTTCGGGCTGCTCCCCAGCACCGAGCTCGATCGCCCCACGGCCACGAAGCGAGGGCGCGACCTGCAACCTACCCGTGGCGGCGATTGGACGCGGTCAGGCGAAGCGACGGACGGCGTAGAGTGCACCACCGACCAGGCTCAGCACGAGCAACACCAGCCGCCGCAACAGCGCGATCGCTAGCGCGACGTGGCCTTCGACACCCAGCGCACCGAACAGGACGACGAACGTCAGCTCGATCGTTCCGATCCCGTTGATCGACAGCGGCAGCAAGCCAACCGCCAGGATGACCGGTGCCACCACCGCCACCTGTGCCAGGGAGACGTCCGCGCTGACGGCAAATGAGTAGAGGGAAAGATTGACGATCGATAGGCCGTTCGCGACCATCGAGATCACCAGCGCCCGGCCGATCAAGCCGCGAGCTCGGGCGTAGGAGCGGACGGCCTCGACGCCGGCGCTCAGCCTTGCCCCGAGGCGCAGTCCGAAGAGCGAGAACGTGGCCAGTCGGGACAGCCGGCTCCGGACGCTCGCCGACAGCGGGCTCCTCGACAGCAGGACTCCCAGGATGAGCACCATCCCGCCGAGTCCCACGACCAGCAGCTCGCCGAGCTGCCACGGGAAGACCGTCGGGTTGAGTGCGAGCGCCAGCACGCCCAGCAGCAGCACCGACGTCGCCCCGACCAGGCGGTCCATCAGCACCGCCGCCACCGATCGCGTCTTGCTGGTCGCCAGGATCGACGCGCCATAGGCGCGGACGACATCGCCCCCGAGGCGCGACGGCAGGATGTTGTTGAAGAACATCCCGATCAGATAGAGCCGGACGAGGCTCGGCAGGGGCGCCCGGGCGCCCTGTCCATGCAGCATGAGCTGCCAGCGTGCAACGTTGAGGATCATCGCGAGTACGGCAAAGCAAGTCGCGAGCAGCACGTAGCGCCAGTCGGCGTCGCCAAGCTCGGCCAGCGCGTCCCCAAGCCGCGCCTGCCAGAGTACGTAGCCGGCCAGGAAGATCGTGACGACGATCTTCAAGATCGTCGAACGGCGCGGAGTGCCACGCCTGGTCGGCCGCGCCTCGACGACCCCCGCCGGGCCCGCCGAGCCTCGTTCGACCACGCTCACGCCCCGACCCGCGCGGCCTGCCGAGCGCCGGCCCGCCGAGCAACGTCCGCGTAGAGGTCGACGTAGTGACCGGCCAGCACGGCCCAATCGAATTCGCGGCGGACCCGCTCGCGCGCCCGCCGCCCAAGCTCACGGGCCAGGTCGGGATGGGCCGCCAGGTAGATCAGGGCGTCGGCGATGCCCTGCGAGTCCTTCGGGCTCACCAGCAAGCCGGCGTCGCCGACCACCTCCGGAGTACCGGCCGAGTCGGCCGCGATCACCGCCAGCCCGGCGCTCATCGCCTCCTGCAAGACGGCCGGCGAGCCCTCCCGCTCCGACGGAAAGACGAAGATGGACGAGCGTCGATAGAGCTGTTGCAAGGTTGGCGCGCTACGATCCAGCCAGCCCCAGAAGCGGATCGGCTTGCTCGAGCGCCCGGCCTGGGCTTCGAGAATCTTCCGATAGGGGCCATCGCCTACGATATCGAGCTCGAGGTCGAGCCCGACTCGACTGACCGCTTCGAGCAGGTACTGGACGCCTTTGAACTCGTGAAGGCGTGTCACGATGAGGACCCGAAGCGCCCCGTTGCGCTCGACGGTCGAGATGCCGTCCCGCCCATCGTCGGCGGCGCCGAGGGGGCTGCACCCGTTGGGGATGACGGTGACGGGAACGCCGGGGGCATTGGCCTCGATCCGCGACTTCAGGTGCTCGGAGACGGCGACCACGGCGTCGGCATCGGTGACCAGGCGACGCCAGACCGGCCGCAGCATCTGATGGTCCAGGCGAAAGCGGTTCGGGTTGTGACCGGGGACGTCGGAGCCACGGGCGCTCAGGACGTAGGGCGGACCGCCGATCCGTTTGAGTGCGAACGAGATCGGCCCGGTCGGGAAGATGAAGTGGGTGTTGCAGACATCGTAGCTCCGTCGCTGGATCAATAGAGCCGCCTGGAGGCCACCGCTCAGGACATAGCTCAACATCTCGTGGGTGTGGCAGACCTCTTTCCGCGAGCGGATGCTTGGGACCCGGTACACGCGCACGCCGTCGAGCGTCTCACGACGTGGCACACCCGTGAAGCCCATCGTAACCACGTCGACCTGGTGGCCGAGGCGAACGACGTTGCGGGCGAGATTGAACGACGATGTCGCCCCGCCCGCCCCGAGCGGCGGGAACTCGTAATTGAGCATCAGGATGCGCATCTTCTACCGAATGCCTTCGCCGTGTCGAGGGGACCGTGACGCCGCTCGGGGCGGCCGGATTGTGGCAGAGCCCCCTCTGAGAATCAAGGTCGCCGGGTGTGCAAAGCGTTGAGGAAGCCTGTGCATTCGGCTATCCTTGCCCCGATGAGCGTGCCATGGGATTCCGAGCTGGACGAGGTCGCGCGGGCTTCCGAGCGCCCGACCTACAACACCGCCGCTGTCGAGAACCAAACTGGCCTGCGTCCGGCGACGTTTCGCGCCTGGGAGCGGCGCTACGGTTTCCCGCGGCCCAGGCGGCTGCCCGGCAACCAGCGCCTCTACTCAGACCGCGACGTGGCCGCCATCCGCTGGCTTCACCGACGAACTACCGAGGGTCTGGCGATCAGCCACGCCGTCCAGTTGCTCGAGGACTCGCTCACGGCCGCGGCGGGCGGTGGGCCGCCCAACGCGGGGCGCTCGCCGGCGGCGCTCGCCGATGACCTCGTACGAGCTCTGCTCGCATTCGACGCGAGCACGGCGGAGCGGCTCTTGAGCGAGGCGTTCGCGCTTCATCCGACCGAAGACGTCTGCCTCCGAGTGATCGAGCCGAGTCTGGTGGACATCGGCGAGCGTTGGCACCGCGGAGTTGTAAGCGTCGCGGCCGAGCACTTCGCCACCACCTTTATGCGTCGCAAGCTGTTTGCGCTGCTCAACGTCTACGAGACCCATCGTGGGCGCCGACTCGTCTTTACGGCGACCGCGCCGGGTGAATGGCATGAAGTTGGCATTCTGATGGTGTCCTTGTTCCTGCTCAGGCACGGTCTCGGAGTCTCGTACCTCGGTCCCAGCCTGCTCTCGGACGGGCTGGCCGAGACCCTCCGCGGTCAGCGTCCGGACCTCCTGTGCATCTCGGCAACCTGCGAGGAGACGGCCGAGAAGTACGCCGACATCGTCGGCGTCGTCGAAAGCCTACCGCCCCCGCGGCCTGAGCTCGCTTACGGCGGCCAGGCCTTTGCCGACCCAGCTCGTCGAGCTACCGTCCGCGGGACCTACCTCGGCTCGGACGCCGCCGCCGCTGTCGCGACCATCGAGCGCCTGCTGAACAGTAAAGGATAGGCCGGCCACCCGTCTACTGTCGACCGAACCGCTCGACGATCTCGCGGATCAGCCCGCTGGTCGAGCGGCCCGCCTCGAGCGGGATGAGTTCGACTCGGCCGCCGTAGTCGCGGACGATGCGCCCCTCAGGAAGCGGCACCGTGGCGTAGTCGGCCCCTTTGACGTAGACCTCCGGACGGATCGCAGTGACGAGCGTCTCGGCGGTCGGCTCGTCGAAGATGACCACATAGTCGACGCAGGCGAGCGCCGCCAGCAGCTCGGCCCGCTCCGCCTGCCCCAGGAGCGGCCCCTCCGGCGACTTGTACGCCCGCACCGACGCGTCGGAGTTGAGCCCGACCACCAGCCCGTCGGCCAACGCCCGCGCCCGTTGGAGCGATCGGACGTGCCCGACGTGCAGCAGATCGAACGCGCCGTTGGTGAACGCTACCCGCTCGCCGCGCGCCCGCGGCTCCTCAAGCCTGGACAACAGCTCGGCCAGGGTCAGGACCTTGGCAGGAGATGAGGGTTGGAGGTCGGGGGTCGGGGTGGCCGTCAACGTCGTCGTTCCTCAGGCCGGGCCTGTAGCACGGCGTGCGCCCTTCGGTGGGAGTCGCCCGGTGCCGGCCGAAGGGCGCACGCCGCACGCCCCTACAGATCGGTCGATGGTAGCAGAGGTCGCTATACTGGATCGGCGGCGGCTCGAACGCCGGTCGGAGGTCTCGGTGGACGCGACGGAGCTAATGGTCCGCGGGGTGGTCGTGGGCCTGTTCCAGGAGAACTGCTACGTGATCGGGTCGCGTCGCAGCGGCGAGGCGGTCTGCGTCGATCCGGGCGATGAGCCCGAAAAGATCCTGGCGTTGGCGCGCGATATGGGCGTCCGGATCACCAAGATCGTCTGCAGCCACGCCCACATCGACCACATCATGGCGGTCCGCGCGCTCAAGGAAGCGACGCAGGCGCCCTTCCTCCTGCACGGCGCCGACCTCAGCCTGGCTGAGCAGCTTCCGCTGGTGGCCGAGATGTGGCTCGGATTTCGCGTTCCGCCAGCACCGGCGCCGGACTACCTGGTCGCCGACGGCGACGATGTCGAGATACCGGGTGTGTCGCTCGAGGTGCTCCACACGCCGGGCCACACCCAAGGCAGCGTCTCGCTCTACACGGCCGGCATGCTCTTCAGTGGCGACACGCTCTTCCGCGGCTCGATCGGTCGGACCGATCTGCCGGGCGGCGACGCGGCCCAGATCATGCGGACCATCACCGAACGTCTGCTCCACCTACCGGACGAGACGGTCGTGCTCCCTGGCCACATGCAGGAGACGACCATCGCGGCCGAGCGGGCCGAGAACCCGTTCATCCTGCAAGCGCTCGCTCGCCGGAGGAGCCAGTAGACGCGAAACCGCCCTACTGCCTACTCGTTCAGCCGCCGATCTGGGACATGCTCCGCGAGGCGCGCTGAAACTGCTCGCCCTCGTTGATCCGGTGCTTCTTCTCTTTGTGCGCAACCGCTCGCAGGAAGATGTCGGCCAGCTCCTGGTCGGTCGCTCCGGCCCGCATCGGGCGGCGGAGATCGTGCTCCTCGATCGAGAAAAGGCAGGTCCGGATCTGACCGTCGGCGGTGAGGCGAATCCGATTGCATGTCGCGCAAAACGGCTCGCTGACCGGGTTGATGAAGCCGATCTCGCCGATGCCATCCGGAAAGCGGTACAGGCGGGACGTCGAGCTCGGATTCTGGCCGGGGACCGGCACGAGGGGCATGAAATCGCGCTCGATGATCGCCTTGATCTCGCGTCCGGAGAGGACGCGCTCCCGCTCCCAGTTGCCGTCGGCATCGAGGGGCATGAACTCGATGAAGCGGATGACGTAGGGCTTCCGCCGGGCAAGCCTGGCGAAGGCGACGACGTCCTCCTCGGTGAAGTCGCGCATCGCCACCGCGTTGACCTTGATCGGGCGGATCGTCGGATGCCGCTCGAGCTCTTCGAGACCAGCGAGCACCTGGTCGAGGAACGGCCGCCGGGTAATCTGATGGAACTTGTCGTGCTGGAGGGTGTCCAAACTGACGTTGATCCTCGTCAGGCCGGCCTCGGCCAGATCGCCAGCCAGTCGCCGCAGCAAAAACCCGTTGGTGGTCAAGCTCAGGCTCTCGAGCGCCGGTATCCGCGACAGCTCACGGATCAGGCTGGGCAGCCCGGGTCGGAGGGTCGGCTCACCCCCGGTCAGCCGGATCTCGCGGATGCCCAGGTCCACGCCGATCCGAGCCAGCCTGACGATCTCCGGAAACGTCAGGACGATGTCGCTCTTCAGCCACTGCAGGCCCTCTTCCGGCATGCAGTAGGTGCAACGGAAGTTGCAGCGATCGGTGATCGAGATTCGGAGATCCTCGATGTGCCGATCGAAACCATCGACCAGCTCCCCATGCACATCGGTCGATTGGAGCTTCTCGGAGCCGCCCGGAAGGGCTTCCGTTCGCTCCAGCAGCATGGGCAAGGCAATCGTCACAAAAAGCCTACTCAAGTACTCGGATTTTGCATCCCCAAGTATACCCGACCCGCGAGTCTGACCCACCGGGTCCGACTAGAACCAGGGCCAGGGCATACTCCGCCGCGATGACATGGCCGGGTAGCGGCGATACTCGAGGGCGCTGTCGAGGCGGCGGAAGAACATCTCGGTCTCGGCCCGCGTCAGCAGCTCGCCGAGCTGGCGCCGCAGCGTCGCCAGCCGAGCGGCGTCACGGCGGAACGCCTCGAGCTGCTCGATCAGGGCCGACGGAATCGGGTCGCCGGCGAAGTCCCAGATCACCGTCCGCAGCTTCGGCGCGGCATTGAACGTGAGGCCATGGTCGATGCCCCAGACCCGGCCATCCGGGGCCTTGAGGCAGTGACCGGCTTTGCGGTCGGCGTTGTTCGCGATCCAATCGAAGAGCGCCATCCGCTGCATGTCGGCCTGGTGACAGTCCTTGTACCCGAAGAAGTCGGCGCGGGGCTCCGGCTCGATGTACAACTGGACGCTCCCGACGCCATGGGGACCGTCGCGGATGATCGTCGGTGGGATGAAGTCCCAGCCAAGCGCCACACTCGTGACATAGGCGGCCCGCTCGCGCTTGTAGAGCGTCCCGTCCGGGAAGTCGTACAAGGGCACCTCACCGCGGCGAGGCTTGTAAACCGCCAGGAAGTCTGGTTGCCCAGCGGCCGACAGTTGCGCGGCGAACGTATAGTTCGAGCTCCACGGGATCATCTCGCACGCGACGATCCTGCTCCGTGCGAGGAGCGTCTGGACCTCGTCGGCCGAAACCTGTGCGCACGCGCCATCCTGCCCGATGGTGAATCCTGGCCCTGTCATGCCTGCCTGCCCGCTGCGCGTAGTCCCGCCCCATTCTACCGGGCCGCCCGACCGCCCAGCACCCAAATCGATGGTACTCGTGACGGGTTCGTGCCTCGTTCGTACGACGGCTGTGCCGGGCCCGCGCCCACAACGGTGCTACAGTCCGACCGGGCGCGAGTCTTTGGAGTAGAGGATGGCGACGAAGGACCACGTACTGGTCGCGCTGATCCAGGTCCTGCGGGTGGACCTCGCCGGTGCGGGCCTCGTCCGCGAGCGGGGCGGGCTAGCGCGGGGCGTAGCCTGGGCTGAGGCGTCGGGCCGCGGTCCAGACGGGGCCTGGCTGGAGCTCCGCCTCCACCATCGGCCCTCCGAGCAACGCCTGGACGCCGGTTTGCTCGCCTATCAGCCGTTGGCGCGCGGCGGGCGGACGATTATCCTGGGGGAGCGGTCGGCTTCTTACCGCTTCGAGCCTGGCGAGGTGACCGGCGACCTGGCGCACGCGGTCTCCGACTGGCTCCGCGCCGTCTCCGTCACGCCCTCGCCGACGCCACTCATCATCGCCCTGTAGCGACGAACGCTGGCCCCGTCGCCAGCTCCCGATGCCTCGCGTCCGTGCATCCCGGCACGCGTCATGCTAGCGTGTCACCGGCCCCGCGAGCCCTGACAGTCGGAGGGAGTGAGGAGATGATCGTCCGTCTAGATCGTTTCTGGCGGCGGAGCTCGGCCCACAGCGATCCGCGGCCGGTGCCGGTCGACTTGGGGCAACCCGAGCCTCAGCTCGAAGTCGACCGACCTGAGCTCGACTCGAACGAGGATTCGAGCCGCGAGGTCCCACTGCCCGAACAGCCCATCCCACTACCGCCGATCGCCGGGGCCCCACGAGCGCGTTCGGGCGTGCTGGTCCCACTGGGAACTTCTCGCTCGCGACTCGCGCCTCGGGGGCTTGCACTCGCACGCGTGTCCAAGCGGGCGATTCTGGCCGTCGGCGTCTGCGCGGGGCTCGCCGCGCCGGTCGTCACCCGCCACCTCGCGACTCGAGCGTTGATGCGTCTACTGGGGGCAGGCAGCGGACCCGGCGTCTCGGCCGGCCGCTGGCACTCCACCACCGTGGAGATCATCCGCGTGACCAGCGGCAGCAGTCGGCCTGGCGAGGCCGGCGCGACGGTCGGCAAGATCCTGGAGCAGTTGAAGCGGTAAGCAGCCGTGAAACGCCGCTAGCCGAGCAGGGCCAGGAGGCCGCCGATGCACAGGGCCGGACCGTAGGGGATGAAGGTATGGCGGCTCTGGCGGCGGAGCATGACGAAGGCAGCGCTGATCCCACCGGCCAGAATGCCGTAGGTCAGTGCGGTCACGACGCCGGGGAAGCCAGCCATCGCCCCTAGCAGCGCGGCGATCGTGATGTCGCCGCTGCCGAGCGGCTCGCGGCCGCGGTACAGGACGCGGCCGACGAGATAGATCAGCCCGAACACCGCGGCGCCGATCGCGCCGCCGAAGGCCGCGTTCTTGATCGCCCCGCTCATGCTCAGCGGCGCGAGCGCCAGGGCCGCGACGACGCCCCCGTACCCCAGCAAGAGGTAAACTTCGCGGTGGCGCAGGTCGATGGCCAGGATGACCATCAGCAGCGCCGCGTAGGCCAGATGCACCGCGAGCGTTGGCCCGGCCGGCCAACGAAGGGCGAGAACGGTAAAGGCGAGCGCGGTCCCGACCTCGAGCCAGACATCGCCGGGCATCGGCCCTCCGTGGCAGGTCGGGCAGGCGCGCTTGAACCCGAGCATCCGCGCCGTCGCACTCACGGCCGGCCACGGGAGGTCGCCGTCGCAGCGTGCGCAGACGGGTCGCGCCACCAGACGTCCTCGCGCCGGCAGGCTCCGCGCGACCAGCGTCACGATGGCTCCAGCCAGCAGACCGAGCAGGGGCGCCCAGAAGATGGCGCCTGGAGCGCCCGCGATCACGAAGGGCATCGGTGTCGCCATGATCATCGCCTCGTGGACCCCGGCGTCCACACCGAGGCAAACGACCGCCGTCGTGCACAGGTGACGGTCACGGGCTGCCGGGGCCCGATAGTCTGGACCGTCACCGGCAGCCGGCCCTATAGTGAAGACGGTCGGCCTCAGCCGACCGAACGGGAGGGCGCGGTGGGCCACTACGCGGTGGGCGCAACATTCGGGCTTGTCCTGGGCCTCAGCCTCGGCTTTGGCTGGAGCTGGGTACGCTCGGCGCCGTCCTCCCTGGCCGAGGTGACCACGGCGCCGAGCCCGGTTGGGGGCGAGACTGCCTGGCCGAGCAACGTCACGCCGAGCGGCCGCGTTCCCTACGACGAGGACCTGATCGCGGCGATCTATGAACGAGTCAGCCCCTCGGTCGTCAACGTGACCACCCGCCTCGCCCTCGAGAGCCTGCCAGGCGCGGGCTCCCGCCAGGGCACCGGGTCCGGCATCGTCCTGGATACTGACGGGCACATCCTGACCAATCACCACGTCGTGGACGATGCAGGTGACGTCGAGGTTACGCTGGCCGACGGGACCCACCTGGCGGCGCGGATCCGTGGCTGGGACGTCCTGAACGACCTGGCGGTCTTGAAGGTGGAGACGCCGCCCGAGCGGCTGCGGCCGGTCACCCTGGGCGACTCCGGGAGCCTCCAGGTCGGCCAGCTCGCGATCGCGATTGGAAATCCCTACGGCTTCAGTCGAACCCTGACGGTCGGGGTCGTGAGTGGCCTGGGGCGGCCGATCGAGGACGCCGGCCGCCGACCGCTGCTCGACATGGTCCAGACCGATGCCGCGATCAATCCGGGCAGCTCCGGCGGACCGCTCCTCAACGTTCGCGGCGAAGTCATCGGCATCACGACGCTGGTCGATCGGTCGCAGCTCAACGTCGGCTTCGCGATCCCAGCCAACACCGCGCGGCGCGTCTTGCCAACCCTGATCGCCGGCGAGCCAGTCCGCCACCCCTGGCTCGGGATCGCCGGCGTGAACCTCTCGCCGCTGGTCGCCGAGCAGCTTGGCACGTCGATCGACGACGGCATCCTGATCCGCGAAGCTACCGCCGACGGCCCAGCCGCGCGGGCCGGCCTACGGGGTGGGACGTCCGCCGACCTGGGCGGCGGCGACGTGATCCGCTCGATCGACGGCCGCCCGGTCACCCGCGTGGCCGACCTGGTCGCCTACATCAACACCAGGCAAGTCGGGGAGACCGTGGGGCTGGTGGTCAACCGCGACGGCGCCGACCGCTCCCTCAGGGTGACCCTCGGCGAGTACCCCGACGACCGCTGAGCACACCGCATCTGAGAGGAGACCGATGGCGACGCATGACGAGCTGACCAGGACCGACCAGATCGCCGAAGACGAAGGCTGCACGGTGGACTGGAGCTGGCTCAATGGCCTCGAGATCGAGGCGGCAACCTCCGACCTCCAACACTGGCGAGTCCGCTTCAAAGGCGGCCAGACCCTCACCATCCAGGCCGCCGAATACCAGGGCAAGCCGTTCCTGGCCTTCAACCCCTACAAGCCTCGGGCGTAGCCTGGATCGCGCCCTCCAGGCCTTGACTTCCCGGGCGGAGCCTGTACTATAGTCTTGCCCCGCCCAATGATGTGCGTTTTGGGCGGAGCTTGCCCCGGAGGTTCCCTACGTGGCGGACGCGATCCTGGCGTCGGCCGGTCTCAGGCCGCGCTCACTGTTCCTTGCTCCCTCGGCGACGTCGATCCCGCCACTCCGATCGACCCGCTTTTACACCCAGCCGATGGCGGTGCCGGCCCGAGCGACCCGCTCGCCGTGGCAGGTCGTTATCGTCGCGCTCTGCCTGGTGGTAGCGGCCGGGCTGGTGGGCCCGATGCAGATAGTCGGGGCGGCGCGGGCCGCGCTGCATGGGCTCCGCATCGACGAGGCTCCGCCGTTCGAGCTGTTCGACCTCGCCGACCTTCCGGCGATGGACCCGATCCTGGCCCAGGTCGTCGATCCTCGCCCGATGGCGATGGTCGCGCTGCAGGCTCGGCCACGGCGCGGGATCCAGCCGTTCCAGTACGACCTGCGACCGGAAGACAGCTTGCTCGACGTGGCGGGGCGCTTCGGCGTCCCGCTGCCTGCCCTGCTCTGGAACAACCAGCTTGACACACCCGATGGAGTCCAGGCCGGCCAGCGGTTGACGTTCTTGCCGCTGAGCGGCGTGCTACACCAGGTTCGAGCCGGCGAGACGGTGGTCGAGATCGCCGCGCGCTACGGGGCTAGGGTCTCCGACCTGGTTGAGGCCAACGATCTCGAGCCGCCATACATCCTGGCCGGCGGCCAGACGCTGGTCGTGCTGGGCGGGACCGTGCCGACACCGATCCCAACCATGCTGCCATCGGTGCTCCCGTCGCCCTTGCCCACCCTGCTGGCGCTGGAGCAGGCGATCGGTCAGCACGTGCAGGCGGGTGACGTTGGGATTGTTCCGGCCATGGCGACGGCGACGGCCCGTGCGCTCCACGCGGCCCTGGTCGGCACGGCCGTGGCGCTGCCGCGGGA
>JACCZL010000099.1 GCA_013695975.1 Chloroflexota bacterium | reverse complement strand
CCCAGGCGGCTGGCGACTCGACGAGGGTGATCCGCAGCCGAGCGCTGGGGGGCGGGTCGAGGCGGGCGGCCAGGGTCCCATGGATCCAGCGGCAGAGGAACTCGGTGGTCGTGTTCTCGCCGGCCAGTTCGGGCAGCTCGTCGAGATTCCGATATTCCAGCGGCGCCAGTACCTCGCGGAGCGCCGTCCGGAGGCGGCCAATGTCGACGACGATGCCGTCGGCGTCGACCTCCGGCGCGGTCACCTCGGCCTGCACGACGTAGGTGGCCCCATGCAGCCGCTGGGCGGGCCCGAAGACCTCGCCCCGCAGACTGTGGGCCACCATGACGTGATCGGAGACGCCGACGCTGAACACCGCGGCTTTGTCCGAATCAGGCAGCTTCGGGTTCCCCTTCCGCGGGTTCGGGCTCGGAGAAGTAGCCGACGCCCAGGCTGACGAGCGCGCCGAGGACGGTGAGCGCCGTGATCCAGCCGGGCACGCGGATTCCGAGCAAGCGGTCCAGGGAGTAGCGGCCGGGTCCGGACATCACCAGTGCGGCCGCCGTAGTGATGTTGACCGCGGGCAGCTCAGCCCCACCGGCGGTCACCCAGATCGGCTTGCCCTGATGGGCAGTCACCGCCGCCATCCCCATCGCCGTGGCCGAGAGGACCGGGCCGAGCGGGTTGGCCAGGCCGAGCAGGGTCAGCAGGCCGCCGCCGAGCTCCACCAGCACCGCCATCCCGGCCCACGGCTTGCCCGGCCGCAGCCCGAGCGACTCGAGCCAACCGGCCGCGCCCGCCATGCCGGGGCCGCCGAACGAGCCGAACCCCTTCTGCGCGCCGTGACCGGCGAGCAATCCACCTTGGACCAGACGAAGCACCAGGAGTGCCAGATCGTTCATACATCCCTCCGCGAACGCTCGTGTTCATGGAGGGCAACACTCGGCGCCCACGAGATATTCCACGACGGGGCTTCAAGCGCCCTATCGGTCATGATCACCGTAGCGAGCAGCTCGCGGGTCAACGCCGATGGACGCCGCCAGCCTCCGAACCGCCCCTACCGGGACGCTCCCTCACGGTCGCGGTGCGGATCAAGACGCGCAGCAGGCGAACTAACCCACTAGCCGACGACCGTGACGTACCCGAGCATGGTCGGATGCAGCGAGCAGAAGTACTGGTAGACCCCCGGCGTCGAGAAGGTGACCGAGACCGACTCGCTGGGTTGCAGCATCGGCGATTCGAACGGCTGCGCGGGCTCTGGCTCGCCGGGGATCTTGGTGCTGACGTCGTGCGGGATGATGGCCTCCAGATTGGTCCAGGTGACCGTGTCGCCGGCGTTGATCTGGATGTTGGCCGGGGCGTACGCGAAGTCCTTGATCGCCACCGATTGCTCTACGGCCGCCGCCGGCGGGGCGACGGCCAGGATGGGTACGCTGGCGGCGAGCAGCGCGAGCAGGAGCGCCGCCAGCCTGCGAGTGGGGAGCATGCATGTCCTCCTTCGATGATGCCTATGATGATGAACGAGATTTCCGCGCGATTAGCGCGGGATCTGGACGGCCGGCCGGGCGCCGGTGTCGATCCGCAGGATCTGGCCCTCGCCGTTGTCGCCGCCGACGCTGAAGTTGGCGACGTAGAGCGCCCCGTCGGGGCCGACGCGGGCGATCGTCGGGAACATCAAGTTGTCGGCGACGGTGACCAGCGTCCGGTCGGCGGTCAGCCGCGCCACCCGACCGGTGAACGGGGCCAGGAAGGGTGGGCGACCGAGGCTGACCGAATGCTCGACGACGAACATCGTCCCGTCGGCGGCCATCGCGACGCCGACGGCGGTGGTGGTACCCGTGGCCATCGTCTCGACCTGGCCGTCCGGGCTGATCCGCTGGATGCGCCCCGCGCCCTGCGGGAACGGCACCGGTGTCAGCTCGACGACGATCAGCGCCCCACCCGGCCCGGCCATGATGCCGGTGGTCACCGGGTGTCCCGTCGAGAGGTCGGCGACCCGGCTGATCGTCCCGTCCGGAGTCACCTTGTAGACCTGGTTGCGGTTGCCGTCGGTGATCCAGAGGGCGCCGGCCGCCGCCACCATGTCGTAGGGGTTGCTGATCTCATCGTCCGGCGTGATCAACGCCACCGGGTTTCTGCTGTTGAACGCGTCGAGGTTGGCGACCAGCCTGACCCCACCGTCCGGGTTGACCCGATAGACGCCAGAGGGATAGTTGGGCCAGCCGTGGACCGGACCGGCGGAGATCGCGACGTAGAGGTCGGACCCGAGGTACGCCACGTTCGCCGGTCCAAGGGTATCGCCGAACGATAGGGCGGCGGAGGGCAGCCCCTCGGCCAGCGTCGTGCGCTCACCCGTGGCCAGGTTCACCCGCGAGACGCGGCCGCTCAGGCTGGTGCCCGGCCGGAAGGTCGGCGTGGGCGGGCCGCCCAGCGCCTCGAAGCCGGCAGGCGCCGCGCCGGACTCGGCGACGATCAGCGCCCCGTCCGGCGCGAAGGTGAACCCGCGCGGGTTCAGCAGGCCGCTGGCGACCACCGTCGCGTTGGGCGGGAGTGGCGGCTGGGCGAACGCCGTCGCGGCGTTACTCGGCAGAGCCGAGACCGGGCCGAGCGTCGCCGCGGTGCCCACCACGGCCAGCACGAGAGCAATCAGACGGAGCGCACGCGTCATTGGAATCCTCCTGCCACCAGCCTGCAGATCGAGATCGGAAAGCCCGAGCACGTCAGAACGCCAGCGCCGTGCCCGCCTCGGCCACCACCGAGACCAGTTGGCTCGTGCGAGCCTGCCCATTACCCGGGACGACATTAGTGTACTCAAAACCCCGCCAGTGTCAAAGGGCCGAGATGGAGGATCGTGAGGACGTACCCGGTGATTGTGCATGTGGGGCTCGTCGCGAGGCGGGCGAGACCCCCACTGTCCCAAGGGTGTCGCACGATCATCCGGCGGGGACGGCTCGGTGAACGACCGCCGGCTGATCCCGCATACTCACCACGGGGAGGGGGCATGGCGCGACTCGAGGACCTGACGCGTGGCGCCGCGCTGAAGGGGATCCTGCCTGACCGTCTGGTCACGGTCGTCGACGTGAAGTGGTTCGGCTCGGCAGTCGTCGAGCTGACCTACAAGGAGGCCACCGGACGTCTCGGCAGCGAGCTGCTCTTCCGCGATCGCGAGCCGACGATCGAGCTAGCCGAGGCCGGGCGCCCGTGGAGCTTCGACGCCGACGGGGCGCTGCTGCGACTCGTCTCCGAGGCGCACCGCATCCGGCTGGCGTACCTGTTCGACCCGCTGCTGGCGGTGCATAGCTCGCTCGTGGAGCCGCTCCCGCACCCGATCGAGGCGGTCTACGGCGAGATGCTCACGCGGCAGCCGCTCCGCTTCTTGCTCGCCGACGACCCAGGCGCCGGCAAGACGATCGTAACTGTTCAGGCTTGTGGGGCCGGGGCTTGGTTGAGGAGGAGGCGCTGGCAGGCGACGAGGGCGTGGAGGTCGCGCAGCAGGTGCGCCCAACACCGCTGATGGGGGCCGTCATAATGATCGTAGGCGGCGGAGAAGTCGGTCACCAGCACCCCGACGAAGGCCGGCCCGAGGACCTTGTCGACGACCGCCTTGTTCCGCCCGCCCCGCACGAAGTAGCGCGCGGTCGGGGTGCTGAAGCTCCAGAGGTAGCCGTTGCTGCCGTCCTCGCGCAGCCCGGTCTCGTCGGCCTGCACCACCGGGCTGGCGCGGATGGCCGCGCGGATGCAGTCGACCGCGCCGGCCCCCCGCGCCGCCACGCCGTGCAGCGCCCCGACGATCGCGCCCACACTCAGCTCCAGCCCGTGCACCGCCTCCAGCTTGCGGTATCCGCGCTTCGAGCCGCGCGATCAGCCCGTGCTGCTCCGCGATCGTCGCCTGCAACTGCTGGATCAGCCTCGGCTGGCGGACCACCAGATCCACCAGCTCCGCGTGTGACAGCGCACCCACCACCGCTCGATCCAGCCCCATGCCTACCAGTGTAGTCGGCCACCACCCCGCTCCGGTACTCCCCCCTCGACCCTCCCCGACTATCCCGCCTGCTCATGAGCCTGAACAGTTACCCTCAACGCGCTCGGGCCATCGCCGACCATCTGCGCCGAGACCCACGCACTCGGCTCGAGTTGCCGGCGGGATTCGGCGTCGGCGACGATCTGGTCCAAGAGTAGTGCTCGACTTGGGTGAGCTGATCCTGGACTTAGGCATGGTTCAAACGTACTTGACAGTCTGGAAATCGAGCCGAGCGTGCGACCAGGTAGGGGCG
>JACCZL010000050.1 GCA_013695975.1 Chloroflexota bacterium | reverse complement strand
AGTTCAGCGTGGGCTACTTCCGCTCCTCGATTTCGACCAGTTCTTGACGGTGTTCGAGGTCGGCGAGGAGTTGCCTCGGACAGACTGGAGGCTCGCCTGGGACCTGGTACTCATCCGAGTCATCGATGAGCTCCACCGCAGGGGACTGTTCAAGACGGATGCCGAGCTTGCGGAGGAGCTGACTGAGGCGGCCAGAGCCGAGACGGAAGCGGAAAGCGAAGGGCTCCCCGCAGCCGCGGGAATTTAGGAGGGAGGCGCTCACATGTCGTTCATCACCGGACTGATCCTCCTCGACGCGCCCGGATCGGCACTCAACAACGCCGGTCGCGATGAGTCGGCGCGGACGGAGAATGCGGTCGCGACGAAGCTCATTCGAGCGCGCCAGGGAGCCTTTCCCTATGTGTCGGGCCAGGCGTTCCGCTACTGGCTGCGGACCACCCTCGAAAACGGGACCGACGGCTGGCGCGCCGCGCCGATCTTTCGGGAGCAGAAGGTCGCCTACACCGACGCCAATCCACTCGACTGGTGGGACGACGACCTCTTCGGCTATATGCGCGCCGCGTCGAAGCGAGCGGGTGCCGAGGAACGCCGACGGGCTGACCCGACACGGGCCGGTGAAACACCGACCACGGCCGAGATTACCCGCGTATCTCCGTTCCGCGTCAGCACGTTGGTATCGATTAGCCCTGTCACGCCCACCCAGGATTTCGGCACGATGAGTCGCCACGACGGCGACCCGGTCCCGCACGAGCATCAGTTCTACCGAGCTGTCCTCAAGGGTCTATTCTCGCTCGATCTCCGCGCCGCCGGGACGTTCAGCTATCGCGCCCGCACAGGATACCGCAACCTGGACGAGGAGCGCGTCAATCGGGCCAAGGGGGCCAGTCTGGAGCATCTCGAGCCAGAGCAGAGCTATCGGCTGCCGGCCGACGAGCGTATCACGCGAGTGAGCACGCTCCTCCGTGGGATGGCCACCATCGCCGGCGGCGCCAAGCAGGCGATCCACTACACCGATGTGACGCCGGCGGTGGTCATATCGACCGTCACTCGTGGTGGCAACAACCCGCTTCAGTACCTGGTGACGGCCGACCCCCAGGGGTTACCGCGCGCCCACACGGACGCCCTGCGCGAGCTGGTGAAGGTCTGGGGCGACCAGATGCTGTCGCCGTTGTACGTCGGCTGGGTGCAAGGCTTTCACGACGGCCAGCGGGAGCGCCTGCACGCCGCCCTCAACGATCTCGCGGCCGAGGGCGGCGACGTGCGCCTGCCACATGGCTACCGAGCGGGACACCCCAAGGAAATGCTGGAAGCGCTCGCAGCCGAACTCCAGGAGCACGGACGGAGCTGGCTGGAGTAGCGCCATGCCAGTCCTGCGCATCGAGGCCGAAGGGCTTACCACCTCCTTCCGGTACCCGCATTTCCTCGTGGGTCGTCAGCCGACGTTCCGGATGCCGCCGCCGGCGACGATCTACGGCCACATCTGTAGCGCCGTCGGGGCCTTCGTCGATCCATCAGAGGTCCGCTTCGCCTACACGTTCACGCACGACGGCATTGTCGATGACCTGGAGCTGCTCCACATGGCGACGATCGGCACAGGCAGGATGCCGAATGACCGCACGCTACCGAGGAACCTGGACGTGACGACGAATCCGGTGCCGCGTGAGGTGCTGCTCTTTCCTCACCTCACGCTCTATCTGGACGCCCCCCTCCAGTTCGATCGGTTCGCGGCGGCGTTCCGCGAGCCGCGCTACGCGGTCGTGCTGGGACGCTCGCAGGATCTGATGAGCTACCGACGGGTCGATGTGGTCGAGCTGGAGCAGGCCGAGATGGCGTACTTCCAGGCGACACTGTTGCCCTGGTCCTACCGCTCACGCACGCGGGCCGGGGTGGGCGTGACCATGCCCCGGTTCATCGATCCGAATGATCGGCGGCGCGTCATCTGGAGCCCGTTCGTCGTACTCGAGGACCGTGCCAGACTAGCCAACGCTGCCGAAGCAGGCGAGACGGGGAAACAGTTCATCACCCGAGCTGCACCAGGCGAACGCATCTGGGTGGATCCAATGGCCCCCACCTTCCGCGCGCTGCAACGGGCGGTGGTCTGGCACGACTTCGTTGGGACGCGTGAGGATGGCCCACACTTCCTCTCCCCTACCGGCCAAAATCTGGGCTAAGAGTGCTCGGGGCAACCGGCCGGGCGAGAGTCTGGCGCGCCACTCGGCGGCGGTCGCGGCAGTGCTGAGCCAGCTCGCACTCAGAAGTCCGAGTCTGGCGACGCTTGCCGACGATCCGCGGCTCTGGCACCGTGCGTTCTGGGCCTGCTGGCTGCATGACTTGGGGAAGGCGGCGGGAGCCTTCCAGCGCTACCTGCGCGGAGAGCGCACACATTGGGAGCACCGTCACGAGGTGCTCTCGCTGGCCTTCCTGCCGTGGGTCACCCCACCCGAGACCGAAGATTTCCCTTGGATCGCCGGTGCGATCGCCTCCCATCACCGCGATGCCCGGGTCATCGTCGGGGAACGCTACAACCCGATCAACCCACCGGAGGATCTGGGGCTTGAAGCCATGGTCGCCGAGTTGGAGGATGAAGCGATCGTTGGTATCGCCACCTGGCTGCGCGAGACGGGGCCGGCCTGGCTGGCCGACTCGAGCCTCAGCCGGTTGGGTGTCGGTCCCGCCGAGGCGGCCCCACGGCAGGTCGACGTCGATCGATTTCGACGAGAAGCCCCGCGTGCAATCATCGGGGCCCTGGAGGCGTATCGGCGCCTCTGGCGGGCACATCGGGAGATCCGCGGCGACGGGGCGGCCAGGCGCCAGGGGCTGCTCCTCCGCGGACTCGTCGTACTCTCAGACCATCTCGCGTCGGCGCACGCACGCCGACTCGATCCGCTTGTCATTCCGAGCGCGGAAGTCCTGCTCGAACGGGCTGGCGCTCATGGCGGCCAGCTAAAGAGTCACCAAGTGGCCGCGCGCGACGTAGAGGGTTCCCTGGTCCTGGCCGCCCCGACCGGCAGTGGCAAGACGGAGGCAGCGCTCCTGTGGGCCGGGCGCCAGTGCAAGGATCGACCTATCCCCTCGAAGCTTATCTACTTGCTGCCGTACCAGGCGAGTGCCAATGCGATGCGCCGTCGCCTCCGCGACCAGCTCGAGACGGAGGTTGGACTGCTGCACGGCCGCGGTGCCCAGGTCCTCTACCGCGAGTTGGCGGAGGGCGGTTGTGATGGGCAGCAAGCCGAGCGCGAGGCACGGCGCGCGGTGGATCTCGCACGTCTCCACCACCCACCGGTCTGGGTCGCTACGCCCTACCAGCTCCTTCGAGCCGCGTACCGCTTACCGGCCTACGAGACGATCTGGACGTCGCTCGGGTCGGCGCTCATCGTTATCGATGAGCCGCACGCTTACGAGCCGATCCGGCTCGGCCTCCTCCTCGGGCTGCTGGGTGAGCTCGTGCAGAACTGGGACGTTCGGGTCTGTGCGATGACGGCGACGTTGCCAACGTGGCTCCGCGCGCTCCTGCAAGAGGCCCTCGGCGCGCCCAGCCTGCCGGTCGACCACGACCTCTTCGCCCAGTTCCGCCGCCATCGACTCGTGCTTGTGCCGGGCGAGATCGTGGACGCGGCCACCATCGCTCGTATCGCCGACGAGGTGCGCGCCGGCCGATCGGTGCTGGTGGGCGTCAACACCGTGGCGCGCGCGCAGATCGTGCGGTCTGCGTTGCTGCAGCACCTGGGACCTGAAC
>JACCZL010000481.1 GCA_013695975.1 Chloroflexota bacterium | reverse complement strand
AGGTTGACCAGCGAAGCCTCGCCGCAAACCAATGAGTGCTCGGCCAAGCCGTGACTCATTCTTCCGCAAGTCGGTCATTGGTGCAGGCTAGTGGACTGTCAAGCACCGTCTGATCGGTCCTCGTAGGGGCGGGCCTTGTCCCCGCCCTCGCCCAGGGCGGGGACAAGCCCCGCCCCTACGCCGTACCGACCCGTCAATGCAATCGTGACCTAGCCGCCTAGATGTTCTTGCTGAAATCCTGGTCCGGCGCCAGCATCCCACGCGCCGCCAGGTGGTAGCCGAGCGAGGTGATCGAGGCGTGCTCTCCGCCGCCGATATCGAGGCTCACGATCAGCCGAATCCGCTTGGGTGTCGGGGGCGACGGGAGCTCCCAGGTGCAGCGCTTGACCCGGACCCACATCATGTCGGCCTCGTCGGCCTCCTGACTCTCGTACCCGGCGAGGTGAACGGTCGGCGAAACATCCGCCAGGCGCAGCCAGATCGGGCCGACCAGGATCTCGGCGACGTAGTCGACCGCGACCATGTCGTTGTCTGCGCTGCCTATGATGGCACCGCTGTAATGGGCGTAGCCGGAGACGAAGACGAGGTCGGGCCCTCCATGTGCCCCGGGCGTGCCGGTCAGGTTGACCCTCAGCCACTCTTCCTTCGCCAGCGAGGCCGGTTGGCTGATCAAGATCGGAGGCATGGTTACTCCCTCCCCGCGGGCTGTTATCCCGAGTCGCCCGCATCATACTGGGCCGCGGCTTCGGCCACAAGAGCAGCCACGCGATGGAGCGCTCTCGAACGCGCCCCAGAGACCCTGTCGAAACCCACCGCTTGATCGTCGAGTCGGATGTCCGAGGTTCAGCAAGAGGTCAGGCTTCCTGAAGGAGGGCCACCAGGCGATTCAGGAGCAGCGTCGCGACCGGGTCGAGGCCGTAGTGATCCTCGAAGCGGAACGTCGTCACCAGGAGGCGTCCTTTGCCGACCGTGCGCAAGAGAGCGAGGGCGCCGGGGTTCGCCAGCCAGCCCTCGAACCAGCCGGCGAGCTGCTCGTCGCCGGGCTGAAGGCACTCGGCGTCGATCACCTGGGTCGGAAACAGCTCGGCGACTTCCCAGCCCAGCTCGGACGAAACGGGCGCCGGTGCGAGCCGATCCGCCCGCGCCCACGCGGTCCCGGATGCCATCCGCCAGCTTTCGGCGGTGGATAGCCCTCTGAAGCGCAGGTCGGCGAGGTCGGCGCCCTCGGAGGTCGAGCCGGCCAGGCAGAGGAGGCGTCCGCCGGCTTCGACATATGCCCGAAGCTGCTCGTCGAGGCGCGTCGCGATGGCGAGTGGGATGGCTGAGTCAAATCCGCGCGGGACGCGGTAGCCCTGGCGCTCGAGTCGCTGGCGGAAGACGCGGTCCAGCAGGTTGCCGTTGGCGGGGGCGCCGTCGACGAGGCCGACCAGGAATGGGGCGAACGCCAGTTCGGCGTAGGTCCGAGCCACAATGCCGCCGCCGTCGCGCAGCTCGAGATCGAGCCGAGCGAGGCGCGGCCGGTCGTCGGGCGCGGCGAAGGTGATCGGCAGAGAGGTCGTGACTCTGTATGGCTCGACGGTGATCGGGATCTCGCCGGCGAGCTCGGTCCCGGCAACCTGCCAGTGGACCTGACCGCGGATCGTTCGACTGGTCGTGTTCGCGACGTGGACGGGCACGACGACCGGATCGCCGCCCCAGACGTTGGGCCGCTCGGGCCTGGCGATGACGGCGACGGCGGCGTTCAGGTCGGCGAGGTCGCGGTGGAACCGCTTCGGCTGGCGCCAGTAGTCGAGCCAGCCGTTGGCCTCCCACTCGATGTCGCTGAATTCGGTGGCGACGTAGCCCTGGATAGACGGACGGATTCGCATCTCCTCGATCTGGGCCTTGAGCGACCGGAACGCGCGTCGCTGGACCTGGTCGATCAGCGCGTCGGTCGTCTCGAAGACCGTGTCGAGGCCGAGGCTCCGGAAACGCTCCTCGAAGCCGGCGATCGTCTTGATGCGCTCGGTGAGCGGGTTCTCCGGGCGCGGTGGTGGCAGGCCGAGGGCGTGGGTGTACGAACGGTCGTAGGCGAACCAGGGCGGGTCGGCGCCGCCGCTCCGCTGGCGGGCATCGCGCGGGTTCGGCAGCGCCCAGTTCCCGAACTCGGAGACGAGTATCGGCTCGCCGACCGGCAGATGGCCCTGCGCGAAGTTGTCCGCCGGGTGCTCGGCGATGAAGTCAAGGCGGCGACGGAAGCGCTCGATCCGCTCGGGCGCGGCGTAATACTCGTGGTAGTCGTTCAGATCCGTCACGACGTGGGCCCAACCGGAGTCGTCGCAGACCAGCCGGGTCGGGTCGCTGGCCTTGACCTCGCGGTACAGCTCGGCCAGCCAGCGTTGCTTCTCGGGATCGGCCCAGAGGCTCGGTAGGCCCCAGTCCTCGTTGTAGAGGCTCCAGACCACGACGCTCGGATGGTTGAAGTCCCGCTCGATCATCGCGAGCAGGTCGCGCCGGAGCGCATCGCAAGCCGCCGCGGTGAAGACGGTCGGGTTAGCCGGCTCGGCCCAGATCAGCATGCCGAGGCGGTCGGCCGCGTCCAGGTAGCGGGGATCTTCGGGCTTGATGTGCTTGCGAAGGAGATTGAGCCCCATCTCCTTCGCGAGCCGAAGCTCGCGCTCGATCTCCTCGTCCGACGGGGCGGTGTAGAGCGTATCGGGCCAGTAAGCCTGGTCGAGGGCGCCGCGCACGTAGAGCGGCCGACCATTGAGCAGCAGGCGGCCGCCGCTGGACTCGATCGTCCGTAGACCGAACCGCTCTTCGAGCACGTCGAGCGTTGCGCCGCCGTCGAGCGCGGACAGCGTCGCCCGGATGTCGTACAGGTGCGGACTGTCCGGCTCCCACAGGCGGGGCTCCGGGATTCGGAGCTCCACCCACGCTGTCGGCGCCCGGGCGGACACGAGCGTCGTTGCGTGGGCGACCGTCGACCCACCGCTCGGGTCGCCGACGGCTACGTCGAGCCGCCGCGGCTCGTCGCCGACCTGAACCGCGATCTCGACACGCACGGTGCCTCGGAGGGCGTCGGGGTGACAACGCAGACGCTCGACCCGCTCGGTCGGCCGCGCGATCAGGGCGATCGACTGCCAGGGCCCGCTGACGGGGGTGTACCAGCGGCCGCCTTGCTTGCCGTGCGGCAGCTCGCCGACCGATGGGGGATCGTAGACCCGGAGCGTAACCAAGTTTGGCTCGCCCCAGCGCAGATGCTCCGTCGCGTCGAGCTCGAAGGGGGTGTAGCCACCCTCGTGGCTGCCGACCTCCTGGCCGTTCACCCAGACTGTCGCCTGGTAGTCGACCGCGCCGAAGCGGATCGCGATTGAGGCGCCATCCCAGTCAGACGGCATGACGAATGGGCGGCGGTACCAGACGACGCCGGCATACCGGCGCAGGGCCGGGTCGGCGACCTGCCAGGGCATCGGGACCGGTAGCGTGCGATCGAACGGAACGTCGGGATCGAACCAGCCCTCGGCGACGCCGCTGTCGATCGGGTCCAACCGCGCCTGCCAGGCGCCGTCGAGGGGGAGCATCGAGCGCAAGTTCTTACGGATCTCCTACTCCCGGGTCTTGATAGGCGCTCCGAGTAGGCCGCCGGCGCTACTGTTGCATCAGTCGGGTGAAGTCGGCGAAGGCGGCGGTCGGGTCGACCGGCGCGGGCACCAGCCGTTGGGCGAACTGATCCTGACAGAAGTCGTCGAGCATTTTCAGGTTAGCCTCGAGGCCGTACGGATTCCAGTCGCCCTCGAACAGGGTTGCCGACTCCTCGAGAT
>JACCZL010000018.1 GCA_013695975.1 Chloroflexota bacterium | reverse complement strand
CGCGGGAACCCCGCTGATCGAGACGGACACCCCTACCGATCCAGCTCCTCGCGCGCGAGTGGATGCCGCCGGTTGACGCGGTAGACGTAGCGGTCGGCGAAGCTCTCGGAGGTGCGATCGAAGAAGGTGCGGCGGTCCGCCAGCAGCACCAGCTCGGCCACCGCCGCCTCGACGAGCTGGGCGATCTCCTCAGTCGGCAGCGATCTGGCCGGCCGTCGGGCCGCCGCTCGCTCGATATCAGCCAGCGTCACGAAATCCGAGCGAAGCTCCATGCCGGCCAGCAGCCGAACCAGCCGTCGACGCGGGTCCCGCTTGCCCAGCACGCCCCGACGTCCTAGATGCTTGCCACGACTACGTGGGCCACCACTGTCGCCCCCCAGCCCCCCCGAGCTCGGGGAGGCCGGGGGGGCGAGCCCACGCCATGCAGCACCTGCTCCCGGAAAGCATCTAGTGGAGGATGCGGGCCGTCGCGACCAGCGCGAGGAGCTGCACGACGACCGACGCCGCCCAGAGCATCTGCGCCGCGGCGCGCTCGCGCGCGTACAACGCAAGCCCCAGCCCAAGATTGGCAATCATAATCGCCGCTCCGATCCCAGGTACGCGGAAGACCTCCTCGCGAGCGCCAAGCTGGTCGGGCGTCCCGTCTGCGGCGAAATGGAGCGGGATCGTTTCCGGCAGGCCCTCCCACTTCAAACTTACGTAGCCGACGCTCACGGCCAGCAGCGCCAGTGACGCCAGGAGCAGCAACGGGAACATAGCATCCCGCAGCACCGGCGGGAAGCTTCGTCCGTTCGGTTCGGCCTCCGCCCCCTCGACCTCGTTGCTCTCCTCGACCCGGCGAATCAGCTCTTGCCGGAAGCCAGTTGGATCGGCTGGCGACAGGGCGTAGGTCGCGGCCGGAGTCACCACCAGCGCCACGTCGTCGAGGTTGCTGGTTGTGGTGTAATACCTGACCATCCCCATGCCACGAGTTCGGCCTACCCCAACGTGGTAACCGGGCCAGTTCAACCCTCGCACCCGCACCGCCTGGCCCAGCCGTGGACCGGCGAAGATGCCGTCGACCTTCGCAAAGGGCACCGCTTCCTGACGGCCGAGCCAGCGCACCACCAGGGCCTGGCGCTCGAAGCGATAACGCAGCGTAAAGTATCCATAGGTGAAAATAAGAATGGTCAGCCCAAAGACGCCGCAGATGAGTGCGACAAGGAGGGCGACGAACATGCCGAAGCCGACCGCCTGCCGGATCGCGAACAGCAGGCTGGCGAGCGTCGCGAATCCCAGCACGAGGGTCGCCCCGATGCCAAAGAAACCGGCCGGCGAAGAGCGCGGACGCCAGGTCATCGGGCCGAGAGCGGTTGGGGATAGCTGATTCGTGGAGCCACTCCGTCACGACGCGCCAGCGTTGGCGCGCCCGGTCGCTCGGGTCGCGATTATCGCCGCGCCTGGAGCGCGGAGTCAAGATTAGGGACCAACAGCAGCCGTGCGAGTCGCATTGAATGCCCAGCTCCTCTCAACCGGCCCTGGCTATCGCGCCGCCGGCATCAGCCGCGTCATCTACGAGCTGCTCGCCCACCTGCCCGACATCCCCGGCCCGTGGCGCTATTCGGTCTTCGCTCCATCCAGCCTCGACAACCGTCGGCTCCTCCGATCTCCACGCCTCCAGGCCCACTTGACCAGACTCCCGATGGATCGAGCGGCCATCAGGGTAGCCTGGGAGCAGCTCGTGCTGCCGCTCGAGTGCGCCCGCCAGGGAGTGGATCTCCTCCATGCGCTGGGATTCGTGTCGCCGTTCGCCTGGTCCGGCCCCACGGTCGTCACCCTCTATGACCTGAGCTTCCTGCGCTTCCCGCACCTTTTCAACCGTACCAACCGGCACTATCTCGGACGATTTTCACCACCCTCGCTCCGGCGGGCCGTTCGCGTCATCGCGATCTCCGAGCACAGCCGACGGGACGTGATCGAGCTGTGCGGCGTCCCGCCCGAGCGAGTGACGACCATCCACCTCGCCGCCGACGCCCGCTTCAGACCGGCCGCGCCCGAGGCAGTGGCCGCCTTCCGACGCCGACGCAACGTCCCCGACCGCTTCATCCTCTACCTCGGAACCCTCGAGCCACGCAAGAACGTGGTCACCCTGATCCGCGCCTACGCCAGACTCCGCGAGGCCGGCCAGACCGAACACCTGCTCGTGCTGGCCGGTGGCAAGGGCTGGCACTACGAGCCAATCTTCCGGCTCGTCCGCGAGCTCGGGCTGGCGGAGCACGTCCTCTTCCCCGGATTCGTGCCGGCCGAGGAACAGGCGCTATGGTATACTGCCGCCGACGTCTTTGCCTTCCCGAGTCTATACGAGGGGTTTGGGCTGCCGCTCTTGGAGGCCATGGCCTGCGGCGCAGCCGTCGTCGCGTCGAACAGCTCGTCATTGCCGGAGGTCGTCGGAGACGCCGGGGTGCTGGTCGAGCCGACTGACGTCTCCGCGCTGGCCGACGCGATTGGTGCCCTTCTCGATGACCCCGGGCGGCGAGCGGAGCTGGGCCAGGCCGGACTCGCGCGGGCCCGATCGTTTTCCTGGCGTCGGATGGCCGAAGCGACCGTCAACGTGTACGACGAGGTCCTGCAAGCTCGATGACTATCCAGGGCCCGCGGCCGCTCAGGTCGGCCGACCCGATCCCATGAGTGTCGCCGAGCCGGCCTCGATGACCCGGGCGCAGCCGCCAGCGCCATCACCCTCGCCCGGCGATGGCCGATCCCGGCTCAGGACCCGGTCCTGGCTCCTTCCGGCGGCGCTGGTCATCGTCGACTCCCTGGCTGTGAGCCTGGCCCTCTACCTGAGCTGGTACACGCGCTACGTGGCGCAGATCGGGCCAGAGATCGAGGACGTCAACTTCGCGCCCTACTCGGTCTACTTCCCGCTCCAGCTCTGGCTCATCACCCTCGTCGTCGTCATCTTCCAGTTCGCCGGCCTGTACCGCCCGCGCCGCGGGATCGAGTGGTTCGACGACATACCCGGGGTGGTCCGTGGGACCGCCCTCGGCGTGATGATCCTGTTCGCCGGTGTGGCCCTCCTCCGCTATCCAGCCTCGTCCCGCCTCACCTTCATCCTGGTCTGGCTCTACGCGGCAGTGCTCGTCATCGCCGGTCGTGGCTGGGTCCAGATGGCCCTGGCGATGCTCCATCGTCGAGGGGTCGGCGTGGAACGGGTCCTCGTCGTGGGGGGCAACAATCTCGGCTGGCAGATCATGTCGAGCCTCGTGGCCCGGCCGCATCTCGGCTACCAGGTCGTCGGTTTCCTCGACGACGACCGAGACGCCGACATTGGACGTTTCCGCCACCTTGGTGGCCTCGACGCGGTCGAGCAGATTGCCGTGAGTCACTGCATCGACCAGTTGATCGTGGCGCTTCCCGCCGCCTCCCACGCAACGATCCTCCGCGTGGTCGAGCACTGTCGCCGGGGCGGGGTCGGCTTCAAGCTGGTCCCCGATCTGTACGAGATGAGCCTGAGTCGCGTCGACGTTGATACCGTCGCAGGCATCCCCTTGATCGGCCTCAAGAAGGCCTCGATCCAGGGGGCCAATGCCCTGATCAAGCGGGTTGTGGACGGCGTGCTGGCCGCGTCTGCCCTGCTCGTCTTCGCCCCGTTGATGGCCCTGATCGCCCTGGCGATTCGCCTCGACTCGCCAGGCCCGGTGATCTTCAGGCACGAGCGAGTTGGAAAGGATCGGCGCAGGTTCACGACCTATAAATTCCGGTCGATGCGCCAGGATGCTGAGGGTCAGCGGCAGCAGCTCGTCAAGACCACCGACGGCGATGGCAAGCTCTTCAAACTGCGCGACGACCCGCGTCGGACTCGGATCGGCGCCTTTTTGCGCCGCTCGAGCCTGGACGAGCTACCCCAGCTCTGGAACGTCCTGAAGGGTGACATGAGTATCGTTGGACCGCGTCCACAGATTCCCGACGAGGTGGCCACCTACGAGGATTGGCATCATAAGCGCCTCGCCGTCCCGCCGGGCTTGACCGGACTGTGGCAGGTCAGCGGTCGCAGTGAGCTGACCTTCGACGAGATGGTCAGATACGACATCTACTACATCGACAACTGGTCGCTTGGGCTGGACATCCGGATCCTGCTACGGACGATTCCGGCCGTGTTGAACGGGCGGGGGGCGTTCTAAACGGGCGCGATGCGGGTCGCGCTGGTCCACGACTACCTCAACCAGTACGGCGGCGCCGAGCGAGTGCTCGAACAACTCCACGCGCTCTTCCCGTCTGCCCCGATTTACACCTCGATGTACGACCCGGCCGTGATGCCGGCCGTCTATCAAGCCTGGGACATTCGGACGTCCTTCATGCAACGCCTGCCGCTCGTGACCCGGCGGCACCAGGCCTATCTGATGGCCTACCCGCTCGCCTTCGAGAGCCTCGACCTCTCAGGCTACGACGTCGTTATCTCGAATAGCAGCGCCTTCTGCAAGGGCGTCATCACGTCGCCCGAGACCCTCCACGTCTGCTACTGCCTGACGCCGATGCGCTGGGTCTGGCGCTATCGGGACTATATCGAGCGCGAGCGGCTGGGTCCGCTCGCCCGAGCCGCCCTCCCCCCGCTGATCCACTATCTCCGTCTCTGGGACGCCACATCCGCCCAACGAGTCGACCGCTGGATCGGGATCTCCCGCGCGGTGGCGGCTCGGATCGCCAAATACTATCGACGCCGAGCCGAGATCATCTACCCACCGGTCGACACGGGCCGCTTCGCGGCCAATCGCTCGGCCGGCGACTACTATCTGACGGTGGCTCGCCTCGTGCCCTACCGTCGCATCGACCTCGTCGTCGACGCCTTTAGCCAGCTTGGCCTGCCGGTCAAGATCGTCGGCGACGGGCGCGACCGGGCACGCCTCCAGTCTCGCGCGCGCCCCAACGTCGAGTTCCTCGGGCGGGTCGGCGACGAGGCCCTTGCCGACCTCTATGCCGGCTGTCGAGGCTATCTCTTCGTCGGCGAGGAAGATTTTGGCATCGCGCCGGTCGAGGCCCAGGCGGCCGGGCGTCCCGTCGTGGCATACGCCGCCGGGGGCGCGCTCGACACGGTAATCGACGGCCAAACTGGCGTGCTCTTCCACGCCCAAACCCCGGCCGCGGTCGCGGACGCGGTCCGTCGGCTCGAAGGCTGCAGCTTCGACACGGCCCGCATCCGGGCCAACGCCGAGCGGTTCAGCACCCGCGTCTTCCAGGAGCGGCTCGCCCACTTCGTCCAGGACGCCTGGACCACCTGGCGTAGCCACGGCGGCGCGAATCAACCGTCGCTCCCGGCATGAGGCGACCCGCGAACATGCTCGTCCCGAGCGGCGTCGGAGTGACCGTCGCCCTGGTCGTCGTGACCATCGTCACCCGCCTGCCCTTCGCGAGCTCGATGCTCTACTCCTACGACTCTGCCAACTACGCCTTTGCCGTCCGCGACTACTACCACGTCGGCCATCACCACCCCCACCCGCCGGGCTATCCCTTGTACGTCGGCAGCGCCTGGCTCGTCGATCGAGCGCTCGGCGACCCAAACCGCGCTCTCGTCCTGGTCGGGATCGTCCTCAGCGCGGTCGCGGTCGCCGCCACCCACCGCCTGGCAGTGGCGCAGCACGGTGGAGCGACCGGGCTCGCGGCGGCGTTGCTGCTCCTGTTCAGCACCGGCTTCTGGGGCTACGGCGAAGTGGCCTATCCCTACACTGCCCTGGCCGGCTTCGGAGCCTGGATCGCCCTGGTCAGCTATCGCCTTCGGCATGGCTCGACCCTCCTGGCGGGCCTCTCCGGACTGCTCGTCGGGGTGGCCGCGGGATTCCGCTGGGACCTGCTGATGGAGCTCGGCCCCCTCTGGGGATTCCAGCTTCTGCGCTGCTCGTGGCGAGGCTGGCTCCTGGCAAGCGCCGCGTTCGGCCTGGCGGTCGTCGCCTGGGCGGTCCCGATGGTCCAGTTGAGTGGTGGGCCGGCCGAGTATCTGGCGGCGCTCAGGTCGCAGAGTGACTACGTCGTCGGCGCCTACTCAGTGGCCGCGGGCGGCGAAACCATCGCTCGCTACAACGCGGACCTCCTCTTCCAGTACCTCAGGTTGGTCGTCGGCGCTCCCCTGCTCCTGCTGGTCTACGTCCTCGGGCGCACCCTGACGCCCCTGCGTGTTGCCAGCGACGGCCGCCTGCGCTTCCTGCTCGTCTGGCTGGTACCGCCCTTGGCAGTGTTCTTTCTCCTCCACATCGGCGACCCCGGGTACTTGCTGGTACTCTTGCCGGCGCTGTCCATCCTGACCGCCGTCGGTCTGGCCGACCTCGGCGGCGACCTGGGCAAGGTGGCCCGCCTGCTTGCGTCTCGCACGTCCAGGTCGTTCGGGCTCGGACCGCGGCGAGCCGCGACGGCCGCGCCCGCCCTCATCCTGGTCGGTCTGCTGGCGTGGAACGTGAACACCTTTCTTCGCGCCCCTGGCCCGACGAGGCTGCCCGAGATCCGACACATCGATCGCTTGCTCGAGACCCAGGTCGCCCACGTGCGTGGAAGCCTTTCGCCGAGCGCGACGGTCATCCTGGCCCACGATCGGTTCCGCCAACTCCAGTACTACCTCGGCGACTATCGAGTAGTGCTGCTGTTCGACGAGTACGATCCGACCTACGAGCAGCGCCGGCGGACGCTGGACCTCCCGGTCGGCACCCAAGCCCTGGTCGTCATGGACAGCGCGGCAGTCCTCGGACCGACCGCCGCGGCCGGGAGCGTCGCGGTGCCGCTCTACGACGGCCCTGGCGGGACCATTCGCGTCCTCGACACCCGCGGCGCCCTCGCCGTCGAGTACGGCTACGGCTGGGTCGAGCTGATAGGGGGTTTGGCCGGGCGCGATGCGAAGTCCCGCGGACGGCGGTGGCTGTAGGGGCGCACGCCGTGCGCCCATGCGCATGGAGCTAAGCGTCCGGTGATCGCCGGCAGCTCGCCGCCCGCCGCAAGAATCTGACCCGGATCCGGTTCAGTCAGTTAGCTTGTTCCGACGCCCGCGCGCCGGTATAGTAGCGCGACCGCGGCCAACCGGAGCCTCGAGCGGTCGCGAGTGAGACGGAGCGGAGTCGACATGGAGCTCAAGAGCTATGGGCGGGTGATTCGGCGGCGCTGGCAGCTCGTCGCCCTGATCACGCTGGCCGCCCTCGCGATCTCGACCATACTCGCCCTGCGCGGTCCGACATCGTACACCGCGTCGATGCGGCTGGCGATCAGCGTGGTCCCCGACCCTCGAGTTGGCGACTTCTTCAAGTACGATGCCTATTACGCCTGGCTCAGCTCGGAGTACCTCGCCGACGACTTGAGCGAGGTCCTCAAGAGCGAAGCCTTCGCTCAGGACGTCAGCAGCGAGCTTGGCTACGAGGTCGACACCCGCGAGATCGTCGAGTTCACCCGCATCCGAAAAACCCACCGCCTGCTCGATGTCATGATCAGCGGCTCGGACCCGCGCAGGCCGCTTGAGATCGCCGAGGGCTTCGAGCGTGTCCTCAACTCCAAGCTCGGCGAGTACTTCGCCTTCCTCCAGGTCAACAACGGGCAAGTCCGGATCATCAATCGTCCGATCGTCAAGCGCACCGACACGCTGGCGCTTATGGCAGCCCAGATCGGTCTGAGGACGGTCGCCGCCTTCTTCGCCGCCATCGGGCTCGTGTTTCTGCTCGACTACCTCGACGATCGAGTCCGTGACCGACGCCAGGTCGAGTCGTTGCTCGGCGCTCCGGTCCTGGGGGAGATCCCGGCGACGTGATTGGGCGGAGCGAGCGAGTGCCCAGGCGCCGCTTCCTGCTGGCGTCCGGCGGCCTCGCCCTCGCGCTCGCCGACCTGAGCCGACCGGCCGGCGGACGTACCGCCGCGGCCCACGCCGCCAACGAGCCTTCCGAGACACTCCGTGTCCTCCTTCGTCGGGCCGGGGGCGCCCTCGTCGCCCAAACGGCCCGCGTCTCGTGCGATGGCCCTTTCACGGTCCGAGATGCGGCCGACACCCATGGAGCAGTTGCCGCGACCGGGGCAAGGCTGACGATCGAGCGCGCCGCGGGCGGGCTCTGGTGGGAGCTCGAAGACGGCAAACGGCGCGGCCCGTTCGGCGGTCCGCTCGAGATCAGGCCAGAGGGCAGTGCCCGCCTCTCTGACCACCGTGGTGAGCCGCATCCTCCGACCGCGTACCGCGGAATCTTCCAGATCGCCCGATCGACGGACGAGCAGCGTCTCGTGGTACTCAATGTCCTCGACCTCGATGAGTATCTGAAGGGCGTCGTCCCGGTCGAGATGCCCACATCCTTCGGGCCCGAGTCGGCTCGGGTGCAAGCCGTCGCTGCGCGCGGGTACGCGCTGGCGCGACGCGTCCAGAGCACCCATGCCGCCCTACAAGCCGACCTCTGCGATAGCTCCGACTGTCAGTCCTACGGCGGCCTGGCAGTCGAGCAAGCCCTGTCCAGCGCCGCCGTCGAGACCACTCGCGGGCGAACGCTCCTACGCGATGGCGCGCTGTTCGCACCCTTCTACTCATCAACCTGCGGCGGCCACACCGAAGACCCGAGCGGCATATCCGGCCTGGTCGGTGCGCCGGCCGAGCGCGCGGCCCGGCAGTCCGTGCCGGACGGCGAGCTGCCCGCGAACGTCGAGCTGCGCACCGAACAAGGCGCCGCCACCTTCTACGGCAAGGGCTGGGACAGCCACTGCTCGGCCTCGCTGAGTTACCGCTGGAAAGTCCGCTGGGATCGGGAACCGCTGGAGACCCTGGTCGACGTTGGGCTTCGGCGACTCTCAGGCAGCCCCCTGGTGAGCCCGAGCTTTGCAGCCGATGCGAGCATCGGTCATCTGAAGAACCTCGCCGTCGCCGAGCGGAGCGCCTCCGGGCGAGTGCTCGCCCTGCAAATCGAGGGCGCCAACGGGGTCTGGACGGTTCGAGGCGGCTGGGCAATTCGCGCGCTCCCGCGGGGTTCGGAGCTCAACGCCGCGCCCCTCCCCAGCTCCGCTTTCGTGCTCCAACTGGATTCGAGCAACGGCAAACTGACCACGGTCTCGGCGTTCGGGGCCGGGTCCGGCCACGGCGTCGGCATGTGCCAGTGGGGCGCCAGGGGCCTCGCCGCGAAGGGCCTCAACTGGGAAGCGATCCTGGCCCACTACTACCCGACGGCGAACCTAGGACCGATCCCTCATTGGAGCGTCTGACCCGAGCTCTGCCCGCGGCCAAGGTGATCATCCAGAGCGTGAAGATGCTCGTGCGCACAACGATGATCACCTTGATCACCTTGGACGCCGGATGATCATCTTGGGGTCGGTCTCGTATGGCCCACGGAGGAGCCGGAGCGGCGAACCACGCTCTCAGGTCGAAGTCTCCTCCAGCGACTGCCCAGCCGTCTCCCGCCCGAACAGCGCACACCCGACCACAGCGGCGCTCAGCAAGAGGGCGAACGGCAGCATCGCGACGGCACGTCCCTCGCCGTTCGGCCCCAGCAGCAGGCCCAGGATCGCCGGCGCCGCCACCGTCCCCATCCTCGCCATCCCAGACGCCCAGCCGGCCGCCGTAGCCCGCATTCGGGTCGGGTACTGCTCGGAGACCCAGGCGAGCATCACCGGCCAGGCAGCCAGCGTCCCACTGGCGATCGCGACGGCCCCCGCGACGAGCAACGCCGCGTTGGTTCCGAGCGCCACCGCGAACGCTCCGAGTGCCGCCGAGCCGAGCGAGAGCAAAATCAACGGCCGCCGCCCGAAGCGGTCGATCGCCCCCATCGCCGCCAACGACGCCGGCAGCATCGAGAACCCGACATAGGCGCTGATCCGCAGTGCCTCGGCCGACCCGACGTCCCTGAGCAAAACCGGCAGCCAGAAGACCGGACCCGAAAAGGCTGCCATCATCGCGATCCAGGTACCCCACAGGGTGAACGTCCGCAACCGAAAGCGCGCGCTCCAGAGCTCGGCCAGCCCGACCCGCTCCGAGTCGTCGGGTGTCGTCGGCTCGCCCAGCGGCACGACCACGCCGTGGCGTTCTGCCAGGCGGCCCGCGAGGGCGACGGCCTCCCCTCGCCGCCCTCGTGCCGTCAGGTAACGCGGCGACTCCGGTACGAGCAGCCAACCGACCAGGCCGATCGCGATCGGGAAAGCCCCCAGCCCCAGGATCCCGCGCCACCCGAGCTGCTGTTCAAACCAGCCGCCCCCCAGCGCGGCGAAGCACCAGCCGAGCACCCACGCGACTTGCGTGAGCGCCATGAATCTCCCTCGATGCGATGGCGGAGAAAACTCGCTGACAAGGGCGCCGGCGATCGGCGCCACTCCCCCGAAGCCGAGCCCGCCGACGAATAGCGCCAGCGCCAGGATGGTCGTATTCGGGGCCGCCGCGGCGAGACCGGTGCCCGCGCCCGCGATTACGCTGGCCAGGGAGAATCCGGCCCGCCGTCCGAACCGATCGCCGAAGGCCCCGCCCAGAATGGCGCCGACGCACTGACCGAGCCCAACCGCGGGCAACACCAGTCCCAGCTCGGAGGGTGCGAGATCCCACTCCGCCCGCAAGCCCGGCAACGCAAAGCTGACGACGCCGAGATCAACTCCGTTGCCGCCGAACGCGAGCGCCGCCAGCATGGCGATACGCCAGTGAAACGGCTTGAGGAGTTCGACCGCCGGGTCGATCCCGGCTGCGACAGGGCGACCTTCGGCGCTCACCTAACGCCGCCGCGGCGTTCGGTCGGGCGTCGCCCAGCGGGTGCTCCCACAATCGCGTAGCGCCACGCTCACGGCATCCGCTCCCAGTCCATCAGCTCCTCGACCGCGCGCAAGTAGTCGTCGGCGACGACGCTGGTGTCGTCGAGATAGCCATCGGCTTGGAGGATAGCGGAAAGCTGGCGGCCGACCCAGCGTAGATGCCAGGGCTCGTAAGCATAGCCAGTCTGGTCCTCACCTTCGGGCGTGTACGGAAGGATAAATCCATACTCCCAGGCATGCTCGGCGACCCAGCGTCCGGCGTCCGTTTCGGCAAACATTGGCTGAAGCACGTACCCAATGTCGCCAGTCGAGACATCGACGGCGGTGCCAAGCTGGTGTTGCGAATGCCCCGGCGGCGCAACCACCCGCGAAACCTGCGCTTCGGCCTCCTCCCACGTCATCGCACCACCCGACCGCGCGAGTACTCGTCGGGTCGTCGCCTCAAACGCCGCTACCTGGTCCGCGGGCGATCGATAGCCCGACACCATGACGATGTCCACGCCGTCGTCCGACGCGGCCTCGAGCATCGCCTCCAGGTCCTCGACGAGGATCGCCCGCACTGGACGAGCAAGGGTCCAGACCAGATCGTGCGGCACGTACTCCGGTGGAGCGGCGCGCTCCCGCGACACCGGTAGCAAGACCGAACGGGCTTCCTCGACGGGGAGTCCGAAGACCTCCATCGGGCGGCCATCGAGGGTGTGCGTCACTGCCAGCGGCTCGCTCCACAAGCGGCTGGCTAAACTGGACAGGCGCCCGCTCGTAGACGCTGGCGCGGCCAGCAATATGCCGCTGACGAGCAGAGCAATAGCGAGGGCAAACGATGACATGCATCTATCCAAACAGGCGTCGTAATGGGTGCTCGAGACCAGCCAAAACGTGACCAACTGGCCCGCGCGAGGCTGGGGATGCTACGGTGACAGTGCAGACAGCCCGTGTGTCACAGTGATGTCACAAGTATAGTCGCCGGTGATCCCTTCATGAACAAGCTAACCCGACGCACATTCTTGCGCTCATCCGCGGCAGCGATCGGCGCTGGCTTTGCCCTCCACGCCGCGCCCGGCCATGCCTTCGCTCAAGTTGAGCTGCCCTGGACCGCCATCGGCTATACCCAGGCCGGTGCGCCGATTGTCGTGTACCACCTGGGAGACAGCGCTTCACGCATCCTCTTGCTCGGCGGGCAGCACGGTGGACCCGAAGCGAACACCATTCAGCTCGTGCGGCAGCTCACCAGCCACTTCACAGCCTACTTGGACGAGTTGCCGCGCGGCCTGGGCATCGACTTCCTCCCCGATGCCAATCCCGACGGGACGCGGGCCGGCATCCGTCAGTACCTGAGCGGCGTCGATCCGAATCGCAACTGGCCGAGTCCCGACTGGCGCAGTGACGCCTACGACTCGAACGGGGTCCTGCGCCGTGGCCTCGGCGGCGCTGAGCCTTTCTCCGACCAGGAGACTCGCGCGATGGCGGCGTGGCTCCTCGAGAGCCGGCCCCTCCTCGTCGTCAACTATCACAGCGCTGGCGGGTTCATGTTCGGCGGGCGTGACGGTCTAGCCGGCGAGCTCGCCGAGGCCTACGCGGGTGCCAGCGGCTACTGGCGCCCGGTACCGGGCGGGGGCAGCAGCCCGCTGCCGTACCGCGCGACCGGCAGCATGAACGTCTGGATGCGCGAAGTGGGCATCGACGGACTATTCGTCGAGCTGACGACCCCGAGCGATCCCGAGCTCAGGCGCAACCTGGCTGGCCTACGGGCCGTCCTCACCCGCCTCGCCTGACGACGGTTCACCTGCCCCCCCACCCCCGATTCTGCAC
>JACCZL010000015.1 GCA_013695975.1 Chloroflexota bacterium | reverse complement strand
GTCCCCACCCTTCCGCGGGTGGAGACAAGCCCCGCCCCTACCGATGCGGAGGCCGCCCCTACGGGGGCACGCGCGCTGGCGGCTCCGCCGACGGGTACCCGCGTTTCATCCAGCATCGCCAGCGCCTCGTCGAGACGACGGCCGCGATCGTCCGGTGGGGCCTCGGCGTAATCCTCGAGTGTGGCGACGACGCGCTCGGCGAGCACGAGCGCGGCCGGGTCCTCGGCCTCGGCGGCGACCCGGCCGCGCCAGTTGACCAGGAACTTGTCCAGGCCCCCGACGACGACCCGATCCTGGCAGCCCTGACGGCGCTCCGCGGCGAGGATCTTCCGAGCGTTCTCGATCGGGCTGTCAGCCATCGCCCGCCAGCAAGCAGCAGGCCCCGAAGACGCCCGGCCCGGCGTAGGTACCCAGGACGCTGCCGATCTCGGCCCGCTCGAACGTCTGGCCGGGCAGACGCTCGGCCATCAGCGGCTCGAGCTCATTCAGGGCCTCGGGCGTCGCGCCGTGAAGGATCCCCGCCCGAGCGATCGGTCCCTGGGATGCCAGGACGTCGACCAGCCGCCGCATCGCCGTCGAGCGGCCACGGACACGCTCGACAGGATGGGCCTCGCCGTCGCGGATCGTCAGCAGGGGCTTGATGTTGAGCAGCGACCCCATCAGCACCCGGGCGCGGCCGATTCGCCCGCCCTTCTGCAGATACTCGAGGGTGTCGAGGACCGCGTAAAGCCGTAGCCGCGGGATCCAGGCGCGGACCTCGCCCACGACCTGCTCGGTCGATGCTCCCGACGCCCCGAGCTCGGCCGCCCGCATCGCCAGCCAGCCCTGGCACATCGTGGTCTGGCCGCTGTCGATCACGGTCACTCGGCCTCCGCCGACGCGCTCACCGGCCCCGCGGGCCACGTCATAGGTCGCGCTCAGCTTGCCCGAGATGTGTACCGACACGACGTGATCGACTCGACCCAGCAGCTCCTGGTAGGTTGCCTCGAAGAGACCGGCCGGCGGCGACGAGGTCTTCGGCAGCGAGTCACGCTGGCGAAGCATCGCGTAGAAGTCGGATGTCGAGAGATCGAGCTTGTCGCGGAAGGTGTCGCCATCCCAGGTCACCGAAAGCGGGACGACGACGATCCCCAGGCGCTCCTGCGCGTCGCCCGGAAAATCGGCGGTGCTGTCGGTGACGACCGCGATGCTTACCACGGTGACTTCATTCCACCGAGAGGATGTAGGGATAGTGGGGCTGACCACCCTGGACCAGCTCGACGTCGAAGTGGGGATGAGCCACTCGGATCGCGTCGGCGAGCGCCTTGGCCTGTTCGGGTGAGACATCCGCGCCGGCGTAGATCGTGGCGATCTCCCGCCGCTCCGGCTCGCAGCGGGCGAGGGCGCCCAGGGCGGCATCGTGGAGATGCTCCCCGACGGCGACCAGCTCGCCGTTGAGCAGCCCGAGGCTCTGGCCCCGCTCGACCTGCCACCCCTGGACCTGGGCGGCCCGCACGGCGCGGGTGACGTCGATCGACGCGACGCGGCCGGCCGCGTCCTCCATCCGGCGCGCGTTGGTTTCCAGGTCCGCCTCATAGTTAAAGGCGAGCAGGGCGGCGACCCCCTGGGGCAGGAAGCGGGTCGGGACCACCCGCAGCGTGCGCGGCGTCTGCTTGGCCGCGTGCTGCGCCGCCAGGAGGATGTTGCCGTTGTTGGGCAGCAGGATCAGCTCGCGATAGCCGACGCCGTTGGCCGCCGCCAGGATGTCCTGGACGCTCGGGTTCATGGTCTGGCCGCCCTCGACCATCGCCGCTGCGCCCATGCTCTCGAAGAGCCGGCGGAACCCGGCGCCGGGCGCGACGGCGACGACGCCGATGTGGCCCACCCCCTCACCGCTCGGCGCCTCGGCCTTGCCGGCCGCGTGCTGGAGCTGCATGTTCTCGACCTTGACGTTCGAGAGGGTTCCTCGCTCAGCGGAGTAGTCGAGGGGACGGCCCGGACGGAGGGTATGGACGTGGACGCGGACCAGCGACTCGTCGCCGACGACGATGACCGAGTCGCCAAGCGACTCCATGAAGGCGCGGATCGCCGCGACGCCCTCGGTCGGATCGCGGAGCAGGAGCTCAGTGCAGAAGCCGAGCCCGCCTTCGCCAACGTGCTGCGCGGCCACGAGCGCTCGGCTGGCGACCACCGAACCGGCTTCCCCGGCCTCGATCGGCTTGCCACAGGCCGTCCGCCAGAACGCTTCGACGATCAGGCGCAGCCCCTGGGCGCCGGCGTCGACGACACCGGCGTTGCGCAGCACGTCGAGCTGGTCGGTCGTCTCCACGACGGCCTGGTCCACCGCACGGAGAACGTGCTCGAGCAGCTTCGAGGGGGTGTGGGCCCGGGGTGCCCACTCGGCGGCGGCAACCGCCGCTCGGCGGGCCGCCGTCAGGATCGTACCCTCGACCGGCCGACCGACGGCGCGGTAGCCCGCGTCGGACGCCCGCGCGAAGCCATCAGCCAGATCGCGGACGGTGAGGTCCGCTCGGCCGGCCGACGCCTCGGCGAAGCCACGTAGGAGCTGGGACAGGATCACTCCGGAGTTGCCGCGGGCCCCCATCAGCGCCCCGCGCGCGGCGGCCTCGGCGACCGCTCCAGCTTCATCGATCGCCACGGTCTCGGCAGCCTCGGCAGCCGCCCGCATCGTCATCGACATGTTTGTGCCGGTGTCGCCATCAGGGACCGGGAAGACGTTGAGGGCGTTGACGTTGGCCGCCTGCAGCTCGAGCCAGGTCGCGGCGGCCCGCACCGCGTCGCGGACACCATCGGCGGTGACGACCGAGCCGGGCGGAGGCTCGGCGACAGGCTGCTCGGCGACAAGGACCCCCATCTTCGTGTTACACTTCGTCGTCGGATTATACTCAGCGGTCGCCCGCCGCACTACGGCAGCGCCGAGGCGATCGAGCTGCGTCAGAGCGATCTGTACCGCGACCGTCAGGGAGCGGCACTGAATCTGCTCCCTCACGGTCACGGTACAGACACCGAGACGGGAACGAGAGACAGCGTGAAGGGCCATTGTGAGATCTGTGGCAAGGCGGTCGCCTTTGGCCACAACGTCAGCCATTCCAATCGCAAGACCAACCGTGTCTGGCGGCCAAATATCCAGAAGGCCCTGCTCGTCGTGGGCGGCGCGCCCACGAAGGTCCAGGCTTGCACCCGCTGCATTCGGACCAATCGCAAGCAGGCTGCCACCGTCTAGGCGGCTGGGTCACGGGCTGATCAGCCAGACCGACAGCGCGGGCGCCCAGACCTACTTCCTGACCGACGGGCTGGGCTCCACGGCCGCGCTGACCGGATGTTGGCTAGCGGCGAGTTGCGTTGCTTTTCACGGTGTGCCAGGCCGTCGTGGCGCGCTCCTGGGCGGCGATGATGCCTCGGAGGAGGACGCGGCGGGCGAGAGGGCGACGGGCCCGCTCCCAGGCGGCGGATGCTCGGGCGAGGGTCTCAGGGCCGGGCTCGCGGCCGCCGTAGGCGCCCTCGACGTAGCACTCGGCGATCGGGCGGACCATCGGCTCGGTGCCGGGGAAGCGGCGCCCGAGCCAGCTCGTGTATTCGTAAGGCGTCTGGGATGGCTGGCCGCCGAGGCCGCCCCATCGCGCTAGCCGTCGAAGCTGGGCGTACCACTGGGCGTGCCAGGGGAGCCCCGCCAGGCCACGGCGGAAGAGCCTGAGCACCAGGACGTAGGCCAGGCCGGTGAGGGCCGCGATCGCGGCCAGGACGCCGAACGCCACGATCCAGGCCAGATCTCGGCGTGGCGCCAGGGAGGGAACGTAGTCGCCACCGTCGCCGAATAGATCGTCGAAGAACGGCTCCATGTCACCATCGAAGGGGCCGCCGGCGCCGAGGCCGTCGGCGTTGGCCAGGGCGTTCTCGTCGAAGGGGCGAAAAGGCAGCGCCCGCAGCGAGCTGGGCTCGAAGGTGATCCAACCGTAGCGCGGGAAGAACACTTCGACCCACGAATGGGCGTCGCTCTCATAGGCGATAAATGCGCCCTCCGCCTCGTCCAGCTCGCCGGGCGCGAAGCCGCTGACCACGCGGGCGGGCACGCCGAGCGTCCGTAGCATCACCGCCATCGCCGTGGAGTAGTAGTCGGAGTAGCCACCCTCCAGGTCGAACAGGGTGTAGTCGACCCAGTCGCGGTCAGAAGGCGGCGGGGCGACCCGCGTCTCATAGGGCAAGCTGCGCAAGAAACGCTCGATCAGGGCGGCCTGGTCGTAGGGTGTGGCCAGACCAGCGGTCAACTCCGCGGTTGCCTGGCGCACCCGCCCGGGCAACGTGTCGGGAAGCTGAAGGTACCGCTCGACGCCCGGCGGGTACTCGATTCCGGCCGTCCGGAGCTGGACCTCCGTCGCAAGCGACGTGGCCGACACGACGGTGTACTGCTGTCCGCGCCGGATCAAGTTTGTCAGGCGCAGGTTGGCGGGATCGTCCTGCGTGCCCCGCCATTCGAAGAGCGTTGGGACGTCGACGCGGACGGGCGCTTCGGCGGCAAAGACCAGATTCGACTGAGGTGCAAGGATCGTGACCGTCTGTTCCATCTCCTCGCGGGCCTCACCGGCGCCGAAGGGGAGCGGGATGGGCTGGTCTGCCTCGATCCGCTCGCTATTGATGTCGCCGGCCACCATGCCCTGGCCGGTGTAGACCTCGTAGGTCGTCGTCCGCCAGTAGCGTGAGCGCGGGGCGGCGATCTTCAGGATCGGCTCGGTCCCCAGCTCAAAGCCCTCACGCGGCTGCATTGTGCCCTGAAAGGCTAGCCCTACGACCACCACGGCCGGCCCCTGGACTCCCCCGAAAAGGCGGTCAAGGTTGCCCTGACCACGCTGCCAGGCGTCCGAGATCCTGGCCCAGGCCGGCTCGAGCGCATCGGCGGGGCGATTGATCGGTCCCCGGCCTGCCAGGTTGAGGATCAGCAACACCGTCGCCGCGCTCGCCAGGACTACCCGCCCACCCAGTCCTGGTTGCACGGTGTGGCCGAACCGACGCCAGAATCCCTCGCGGCGCGCCAGCTCCAGCCGAGCCACGAGCAGCAGGCCCGCGAAGAGCTGGATGTAGAAGTGGTAGTTGAGCGAAGCATAGCTGTACGACAGATACAGCAAAAGCACCGCGCTGTTGACGGCGAGCGCCGCCCAGCCTAGCCCGTAGCGGAAGACCAGCCAGCTCGCACCGTAGCCGAGCGCCCAGCACAGAGAGGCCATCGCGATGGCGAACATGACGTTGTCACGGCTGTTGCCGCCGCCGAACGCGGTTTGAAACCAGACGGACACGTGCTCGGACAGCTCGGCCAACCGTCCTTCCCAGCGGCCGGGCGACATGCGGTTGGCGTGGATCAGGACGATGCTCTCGAGCAGGAGCAACAGGCTCGCCAGGTGGGCCGCCCAGGGCCGCAGACCGCTCTTGGCGGCCACCAGCCCGACGCCCAACCCGCCAAGGGCGAGCGGGACCAGTACGTCGAGGTGATCCGACCAGGCGCCCTCCTCGATGGCGTGGGCGACCGCCCAGACCATGCTGGCGAGCAAGCCAACCGTCAGCCACCCTTCCGTCGGTCTCCGCCTACTCGCGCTCAGCATCGATAGGTCGCTCCAGGCTTCCACCAGTCAGTGACGCTCGACGGCATGGTGATCATTGCCACATGATGGAGATCAGGGAGCCATCTGCGCAAGCATCGCCTCAGTGCTGCAGCTTGCCGCGATCACCGGCGAGCTCCGAGGGCCGCTGTTGCCGGCAGCGCCAGGGCCTGCTCGAGGCGGTCGCCCTGCCGGACGAGGTAGGCCGGCACCCTCGCCCCTGCCAGTGCGCCGATCAACGCCTGTGAGGACGGCGCGGGTCCAAACGAGCTCGCGTCGAGGACCACCGCCGCGCTTCTGACTCCCCGCCCGGAGATCGCTCGGGTCGACCTGACCCAGGCGTCGTTCGTGGCCGCGGTGATGATGACCAGGGTATCGGTGCGGTCGAAGCGCTGCTGCTCGGCCAGCAGCAGCTCTTCCAGGCCGGGTCGCACGTGTGGTCGGACGAAGGCGAGCAGCTCGAGGACCTTGAGCAACTGGCGGGTCTCGCGGTCGGCGGTCAAGATCCCGTTCTGGCTGATCAATCCGACCGCGCGCCCCTCGTCCAGGAGGTACTTCGCCAGTGAGGCGCAGGCGGTGACGGCGTACTCCTCGGTCGACTCGGGCCCCGCGCCCACCATCGCCTGCTCGTGGAGGTCAAGGATCAGCCAGACGTCGGCGAACGGGTCCAGCTCGAACTCCTTGACCATGAGCTGCCCGTGCTTCGCGGTGGTCGGCCAGTGGATCCGATTGAACGTGTCGCCGGGGTGGTATTCGCGGACCCCAGCGACGTTCGGGGTGGTGAATTGGACCCGCTCGCCGCGCAAGCTGCCGCCTGGTAGGTCCCCCCGAATCGGCCCGAAGGACGGCAAGTCGAGCGCGACGGGATAGACGACCAGCGAGCTGCTGCCGCTGATCTGGCGACGGAAGCTAAAAAGCCCGAACGGGTCACGACTCTCCGCGAAGACTGGCCCGAGCTGGAACACCCCGCGCTGGCGGCAGAGAGTGTGGACGGGGCGGACGAAACGACCGTAGGGCCCCAAGGAGACGACGCAGCTCACGTCCCGCTCGGGGTGCTGGCCGCGGTCTTCGATCTCCAGCCAGAGCTTGGGCAGCCAGGAAAGATTCTCGAGCACGATCCGCTCGTCGAAGTAGCTGCCCACCTCGGCGCGCAGGGCGCGGGTCTGCCGGTCGAAGTGCAGGGCATGCAGCCCGGATGCCGCCAGCAAGTAGGACCCGGCCAGGAGGAGCGCCAGCGCCCACGAGAAGTAGAAGAGCAAGCTCCAGCCGCCCGCCAGCGCCAGGATCGTGACGATCCCCCAGGCCACCAGCAGGGCCAGGGGCGGCAAGACGCCGCGCGGCACCTGCCGCAGACGTTCGAGGGCGCGCGTCGCGGGACCCCACCGCACCGCGCCGCTCCGCACTCAGGCCAGAACGCGGCTGCCGGGGACTGGCAGGGTCGCGGTGATGTCGTCGACGATGACCTGCCCGTTGACGTCTTTGACCCGCGCGGCCGGCTGGACGATCATGCGGTGGGAGAACACCGAAGGGGCGAGCGCCTTGACGTCGTCCGGCGTCACGTAGTCCCGATCGTGGAGCAGGGCCCAGGCCTGCGCGGCGCGGCAGAGCGCCAGCGAGGCTCGCGGACTGGCCCCGACGTAGACGTCCGGATGCTTCCGCGTCGCGCCAGCCAGGTCGACGATGTAGCGACGGATCAAGTCGTCCACGAAAATCTCGCGGACGGCCCGCTGGACGTCGAGCAGCTCCTCCGGCGAGGTCACCGCCTCGAGACTCTCGAGCGGGTGGACCTGCTGCTGGCGATTGAGGATCTCGATCTCTTCGTCACGGGTCGGGTACCCGAGGTGGACTCGCAGCGTGAAGCGGTCGAGCTGCGACTCCGGCAGCGGAAACGTCCCCTCGTACTCGATCGGGTTCTGGGTCGCCAGGACGATGAACGGGCGGGGAAGGGCATGGGTGATCCCGTCGACGGTGATCTGGTGCTCCTCCATCGCCTCGAGCAGGGCCGCCTGGGTCTTGGGGGTGGCGCGGTTGATCTCGTCGGCCAGGACGACCTGGGCCACGACCGGGCCCGGTCGGTACTCGAACTCGCCGCTGCCCTGGTTATAGATCGAGACGCCGGTGACATCGCTTGGGAGGAGGTCGGGCGTAAACTGGATCCGTTTGAAGAGCAGGCCCATCGATCGGGCCAGGGCCTTGGCGAGGACGGTCTTCCCGACCCCGGGGACATCTTCGATGAGGAGGTGGCCTTGACTGGCGAGCGTGACGACCGTCAGCTCGATCTCGGAGCGCTTGCCAACGATGACGCGCTCGACGTTGCGGACGATGCCCTGCAGTACCTGACTGGCACCACTCACGGGCGCGGCTCGCTCAACGCCCGTGACACTTCTTGTATTTTTGGCCGCTCCCGCACGGGCACGGTTCGTTGCGCCCCACCTTCCTGGCTGTCTTGACCGGCTGCCGCCCGGCTTCGTCCTCCCGATTGGTGGACATCGCCGGTTGCGAACGACGGGCCGGCTCCTGTCGCAGCTCGAGCCGGAAGATGTTGTACACCACGTCGTGGTGGATCGCGCCGAGGAGGGCGTCGAACATGTCCGCCGCTTCGACTTTGTACTCGATGAGCGGGTCGCGCTGCCCGTAGGCTCGCAGACCGATCCCCTCCCTGACGTCGTCGATCGCGGTCAGGTGGTGAATCCAGTGCTCGTCGATGACCTTGAGGAGCCAGGCCCGCTCGACCATGCGCATCCCGCCGGGGCCAAACTGCTCCTCGCGCTGGTCGTAGGCCTCGCTGGTCAGCTCCTGCAGCTCCTCGACAAGCTCGTCTCGGGGGGCCTCCCGCAGCGTCTCAGGCGTCAGGTCGGCCGCCAACGGCAGCATCTGGCGGAGCGCGGCATGCAGCGCGTCGAAATCCCACTCGTCCGGATGCTCGCCAGCGAGGTGGGTGGCGACGAGCGATTCCAGCTCGTCGTGGACCCACTCTTCGATCATCGGCCGCGGGTTCTCCTGGGCGAGTACCTGTCGGCGGTCGGCGTAGATCACCTCGCGCTGCTTGTTCATCACGTCGTCGTACTCGACGACGTGCTTGCGGATGTCGAAGTTGTAGGCCTCGACCTTCGTCTGGGCGTTCTCGATCGCCTTGTTGACCCAGGAGTGCTCGAGCGGGACGTCCTCTTCGAGCCCGAGCTTGTCCATCAGCCCGGCGATCGACGATCCGCCGAAGCGGAGCATCAGCTCGTCCTGAAGCGAGACGTAGAAGCGGGATGAGCCGGGATCTCCCTGGCGACCGGCTCGGCCGCGGAGCTGGTTGTCGATGCGGCGGGCCTCGTGGCGCTCGGTGCCGAGGATGTGCAGCCCCCCGAAGCCGACGACGTTTGCACGATCGCGCTCGACCAGGGCGCGCGCCTCGCGCTCCGCTTCGGCGATCTCCTCGTCCGCCGCGGTGACGCGATCGAGCTTGCGGTCCTGGAGAATCTCCTCGGCGAGCCCGCTCGGATTCCCACCCAGCAGGATGTCAACGCCGCGGCCGGCCATGTTGGTCGCGATCGTCACGCTGTGTGGCCGGCCGGCCTGGGCGATGATCTGGGCCTCGCGCTCGTGCTGCTTGGCGTTCAAGACCTGGTGCGGCACACCTTTCCGTTGCAGCATTCCCGACAGACGTTCGGACTTCTCGATCGACACCGTCCCGACCAGGACCGGCTGACCCTCCTGATGAAGCTCCGTGATCGCCTCGACGACGGCCTGGAACTTTGCGTCCTCGGTCTTGAAGACGAGGTCAGACTGGTCGGCCCGGACCATCGGACGATGGGTCGGGATGGGGACGACGTCGAGGTTGTAGATCCGCCTGAACTCGTCGGCTTCGGTCAGGGCGGTTCCGGTCATACCCCCGAGCTTGCCGTAGAGCCGGAAGTAGTTCTGGAAGGTAATCCTGGCCAGGGTCACGTTCTCGCGCTGGACCCGGACGCCCTCCTTCGCCTCGATTGCCTGGTGGAGCCCCTCGCTGTAGCGGCGGCCCGGCATCAGGCGGCCGGTGAACTCGTCGACGATGATGATCTCGCCGTCCTTGACCACATACTGATCGTCGCGTTTGTAAACGAACTGTGCCCGCAGCGCATTGTCCAGGTAGTGGGTGAGCTGGTAGTTCTCGGGGTCGTACAGGTTCTGGATCCCGAGCATTCGCTCGGCCTTTTCGATGCCCTCTTCGGTCAGGGTGATCGATTTGGTCCGTTCGTCGATGGTAAAGTCCTCGTGCTGCCGCAGGCGGGGGACGAGGCGCGAGAATCGGGCGTAGTAGTCGGTCGCGTCCTCGGCCGGCCCAGAGATGATCAGCGGTGTGCGGGCCTCGTCGACGAGGATGTTGTCGACCTCGTCGACGATCGCGTAGTGCAGGTCCCGCTGCACCATGTCTTCGAGCCGCCAGACCATGTTGTCGCGGAGGTAGTCGAAGCCGAACTCGTTGTTCGTCCCGTAAACGATGTCGGCCTGATAGGCCTCGCCTCGATGCTGCGCGGGACGGAGCTTTACCAGCGACGGATCGTCAGACTCGGCATCGGGGTCGAAGAGGAACGCCGCCTCGTGCTGAATGATCCCGACGGCCATGCCGAGCGCGTGGTAGACCGGGCCCATCCACCGGGCGTCGCGCTTGGCCAGGTAGTCGTTGACCGTCACGACGTGGACGCCCTTGCCCGAGAGGGCATTTAAGTACACCGGCAGGGTGGCTACGAGGGTCTTACCTTCGCCAGTCCGCATCTCGGCGATCCTGCCCTTGTGGAGGATCGCGCCGCCGATCATCTGCACGTCGTAGTGACGCATCCCGATCGTGCGGCGCGCCGCTTCACGGACGACGGCGAACGCCTCCGGCAGCAGGCTGTCGAGATCCTCGCCCGCGAGCAGTCGCCCCCGGAACTCGGTCGTCTTGTCGCGCAGCTCGTCGTCGTCGAGCTCCTGGAGCTCGGGCTCGACCTCGTTGATCTCCTCGACAATCGGGGCCAGCCGCTTGAGATCCCGCTCCCACGGCTTGCCGCCCATCATCGTCGTAACCCACTTCAGCATCGACCGGTCAGGCCTCCCAATTCACTGCCACGAGTATACCAGCGAGGGCGGGTCGATCGTGGTTCGGAGGAGGTGGCTAGACGGGGGCGCCGAAGAGCGCGCCGATCGACCCGCCCGTGTGGATGCGGCTGATCGCCTCGCCGAGCTGCAGCGCGATCGGCAGGACGCGCATGTTGTCGAGCCGCTTGCGGGTGTCGAGGCGGCAGGTGTCGGTGGTGATGATCGAGCTGATCGGACTGGCCTGCAGGCGCTCCACGGCCTGACCCGACATGACGGCGTGGGTGCAGGCCGCCAGGAGGTCACGCGCCCCCTCGGCGCGGACAATCGTGGCGGCGTTGGTGATCGAGCCGGCCGTGTCGATCTCGTCATCCATGATGATCGCCGTGCGGCCGCGGACGTCACCAATCACCCCGAGCGATTCGGTCTTGCTGTCGTTACCGAGGCGCCGCTTCTCGACGAAGGCGACCGATCCACCCAGCAAGTTCGCGAAGTTGCGGGCTCGCTTCGCAAAGCCCAGGTCTGCCGCGACCACGACCGGCTCGATCAGCTCCATCCCTCGAAAGTAGTCGGCCAGCAGGTACATCGCGGTCAGCTCGTCGACTGGAATCCGAAAAAACCCCTGGACCTGCCCGGCGTGGAGATCGACGGTCAGGATGCGGTCGGCACCGGCGACCTGCAGCAGCTCAGCCAGCAGGCGCGCGGTGATCGGGACGCGCGGCTGGTCCTTCTTGTCGGATCGGCCGTAGGCAAAGTAGGGGATCACCGCCGTAATCCGACTCGCGGACGCGCGCTTGAGGGCGTCGAGCATGATGAGCAGCTCCATCACGCTCTTGTTGACCGGCGAGCAGGTCGGTTGGATGACGAAGACGTCATGCTCGCGGACGTTTTGATTGATCTTGACGAAGATGTTCTCGTTGCTGAACTCGAAGACTTCAGCCTTGCCTAGCTCGACCCCGAGGTACGAGCAGACGTCACGCGCGAGCCGCGGATGCGCATTCCCCGTGAAGATCGAGAGATCCTCGTACACGACTCCCTCCCGGTCAACCTCATGCGATCGGCCGCCTCGCGTGAGGCGGTTACAGAACCCTCCGCCAGGCCCCGGAAATCGGACCTGATGACTAGCCGGGAGTCTAGCACAGGGCTGGCCGCATCACAATCGACGAAATACGATCGTGACGCTCGATCCGCGCTCGTGCTACGGGGTAACTGGCTCGCGGCGGCCTACGATCCCGTCGCCGTCCCCGGGACCAGTCGAGGCGGCGCCGGCTGCGGCGCGGGACGATCGCTCTCAGCGGCCCGTGGCTCCGGCGGGGCAGGCGGCGTGGGGGCCGGACCGATGGACTCGCTCGATTCGCCGCTGAAGATCCGTTCGAGGGTGTCGCCCTCGATCGTCTCCCAGCGGACCAGCGTCTCGGCAAGGTTGTCGAGGATCTCGCGCTTCTCGGCCAGGATGCGGATCGCTTCCTCGTAGCCCTCGTCGATCAAGCGACGAATCTCCTCGTCGATCGCCTCGGCCACCTTCTCGCTGTAATTCTTTTGTTCGCCGATCTCGCGGCCGAGGAAGACCAGCTCCTCCTTGTGACCGAGGGCCACCGGCCCGAGCCGATCGCTCATGCCGTATTCTTTGACCATCTTGCGCGCGATGTTGGTCGCGACCTCGATGTCGTTTTCGGCGCCGGTGCTCATCTCGCCGAAGACCAGCTTCTCGGCGGCGTGTCCCCCGAGGGTCGCCGCGAGTCGATCCTCGAACTGCGACTTGGTCCAGAGATACCGATCCTCGGTGGGGAGATAGCGGGTGTAGCCGCCCATCATCCCGCGAGCGATGATCGAGATCTTGTGAACCGGGTCGTGGTTCTTGAGGAAGCGGCCGACCACGGCGTGCCCGCCCTCGTGGTAGGCGGTGACTCGCTTTTCGTTCTCCGAAATGATCCGGCTTTTGCGCTCCGGACCGGCGATCACGCGGTCGATCGCCTCCTCCATCTCGCTCATGCCGATCGTCTTCTTATTCCGACGAGCCGATAGGATCGCGGCCTCGTTGATCAGGTTCGAAAGATCGGCGCCCGAGAAGCCCGGCGTCTGCTTGGCGAGCGTGTCGAGCCGCACCGACTTGTCGAGCGGCTTGCCCTTGGCGTGGACCTCGAGGATCGCGCGACGGCCGTTGATGTCCGGCTGCGGCAGGACTACCTGGCGGTCGAAACGCCCTGGCCGAAGCAGGGCCGGGTCCAGAACGTCGGGCCTGTTGGTCGCCGCGATCACGATCACGTTGGTGTTCGTGTCGAAACCGTCCATCTCGACCAGGATCTGGTTCAAGGTCTGCTCGCGCTCGTCGTGGCTGCCGCCGAGGCCGGCCCCGCGCTGGCGGCCGACCGCGTCGATCTCGTCGACGAAGACGATGCAGGGCGCGTTGCGCTTGGCCTGATCGAACAGGTCACGGACCCGCGAGGCCCCGACACCGACGAACATCTCGACAAACTCGGAGCCCGAGATGCTGAAGAACGGCACGCCGGCCTCGCCGGCGACCGCCCGAGACAGGAGGGTCTTACCGGTACCAGGCGGCCCCACCAGCAGTACGCCCTTCGGAATGCGTGCCCCGAGGGCTGAGAACTTCTCCGGGTACTTCAGGAACTCGACCACCTCGGCCAGCTCCTGCTTCGCCTCCTCGACGCCCGCGACGTCCGCGAAGGTGATGGTTGGCTTGTTGCCCATGAACATCCGCGCCCGACTCTTGCCGAACGAGAGGGCCTGGTTGTTACTCCCCTGGGCCTGGCGCATCATGAACAACAGGATCGCGCCGAAGAAGACGAGCGGTAGCAGATTCACCAACAGCCCCAGCCAGTTGCTGAACTGGGGCGGCTCGCTCACTCGGTACTCGACCCGCGACAGCTCCTCAGGCGTGACGCCGTAGGCGCCCAGGACTTGCGGGACGGTGTCCTGGCGCTCTTTGCGAAGCTGGAACTTGCCGCGACCAGGGATCTCGACGGTCAGCTTGTCCTCGGCGACGTCGATCCGCTTGACGTCGCCGCGCCTCACGGCGGCTGCCAGATCGTTCATGCTGATCTGGGTGTTGTCGCGATCCATCCCGCCCGGCTGGAAGACCGTAAAGAAGAGCGCGATGATGGCGACGAGGATGATCAGATAAACGAAGCTGTTCCGCAGCCACTTGGTGTCCATGCACGCCTCCGACCGCGTCTCAACGGCCGCTCACTCCGCCCCCGCTGCTCCTGGACCGCGAGTGTCCTGCGATTATAGCAAAGGGGTTCCGGAAGCGTGCGCGTTCCTTATCCAGGCGGGTGCGATCCCGACGGGTCAATCCGGGTCCCGGTAGAGCTCCGGCTTCAGCACCGCCACGTAGGGCAGGTTGCGATAGGCCTCGGCGTAGTCGAGGCCGTAGCCGACGACGAAGCGGTTGGGGATCTCGAAGCCGACGTAGTCGACCGGCGCCTCTTCTCCTCGAGCACCGTCCTTGACGAGCAGCCCGCACACCTTGAGACTGGCCGGCTGGCGGGCGCGTAGGGTGCGGAGGATGTACGCGAGCGTCAGGCCGCTGTCGACGATGTCTTCCACGATCAGGACGTGCCGACCCTCGACCGACTCGTCCAGATCCTTGAGGATTCGGACGATCCCGCTCGACTGGGTGCTGGCCCCGTAGCTGGAGATCGCCATAAAGTCGAGCTCGACCGGCCGGCGGATCTGGCGGGCGAGGTCGACCAGGAACATCACGGCCCCTTTGAGGACGCCCACGAGGAGCAGCTCCATACCCTGGTAGTCGGACGAGATCTGACGGCCCAGCTCGGCGACCCGCCGCGTCAGGGCCGCTTCGGTCACCAGCACCTCGGCCAGGTCGTCTTCCGGGCGCCACTCAGCAGGGACGCTCACGCTTCACCCCCACGCCCGCGACGCATCCGCACTCGATCCCCGATCCTCGTCATCACGAGACGGCCGGCCAACTGCATCCGAGCCGGGCGATCGGCCGCCGCGAAGGCTAGCGCGCGTTCGACGCCGTCGAAGCCGAGCTGGTCGCCGGGCACCCCCAACTCGGCGGCGGCGCGGCGCACCAGCCGCCGTTGGGCTGCCCGCGGCTGGCGCCGCCAGGCTCGAAGCTCCAGGTCCACGGCGTCTGGCACGGCATGGACCAACCGAGCCCGGCGCCGATCGACCAGGGCATCGAGCCACTCGCCGTCCTCTCGCAGCAAGTCGGCCGTCCGCCTGAGCGCCCCATCGATCGCCGGGTTATAGGTTCGAAGGACCGGCAGGAGGTGGCGGCGGACCCGATTGCGGAGGAGAGCCGGGTCGTCGTTGGTCGGATCGTCTCGAAATGGCAGCCCACGGGCCAGGCAGTACGCCCTCGTCTCAGCCCGCCGAATGTCCAGGAGCGGCCGGATAATCCTGATCGCGGGTGGGACGTCGTCGTCGACCACAGGACCGAGACTCCGTAGCTCGAAGCGCTCGATCGCAGCGATCCCCCGCAGCCCGTCGACGCCCGCCCCGCGCAGTAGATGCATCAGCAGGCTTTCGGACGAGTCGTCCTCGGTATGCCCGACGGCGACCGCTCTCGCGCCGTACCCACCAGCCGCGGCCGCGAGCCGCTGGTAGCGGAGGGCGCGCCCGGCATGCTCGAGCCCCACGCCGTGCGTTCGGGCGTAGCCTGGAGCATCGACCTGCGCGACGTGGCAGTCGAGACCGACGTCTCCGACCAGCTCTCGCACGAACTGGGCGTCAGTCGACGAGTCGGGGCGAATCTGATGATCGACGTGGACGACGAGCAGCCGGTTCGACCCGTTGCTGACGAGCCGACGTAGCACGTCCAGCAGGCAGACCGAGTCGGCACCACCGGACACACCGACGACCAGGCGTTCGCGCGAGGCAACAAGTCTCCGCCGCTCGACCAGCGCGCGAGCCTTCGATACGACATCGTCAGGGTTGACCACCCTAGAGGCTTCCCAGGAGAAGTTGCGGCATGGATTTGGGGTGCTTATCGAGAGCCCGGTTGCACGGCGTCGACCGGTCCGCGGCCGTTAGCGGCCAAAGATCGGTTCGAGCAGCTTCCGCCAGCCCGGCTTCTCGGCGGGCGGAGGCACTACTCGACGGGGTGGCGACTGGGGCGTCGACGTGCCGGCTGGGCCGACCAGGATGATGG
>JACCZL010000009.1 GCA_013695975.1 Chloroflexota bacterium | reverse complement strand
ATCTTCGGGTTACCGTCCAGGACGTTGCGGAACTTGCGCGTCTTGACCGTGTCGCCGTGGCCGCTGACGTAGATGTACGTTCCGTCGAAGTCGTAGCCCACCGGCACGACATCTGGCTGGCCGTCTTCGGAGACGGTCGCGAGACGCCCCAGGGGCTGTGATCGCAGGTAGGCAACCTCTTCATCAGTAAATGCCATGGTCTCTCTCCTCCGTCGTTTCGTACCTGATCACGCTCGCCCGAAATGGTGGTTCCTCAAGCATTGTCTTGGGAAAGAAGCGCCGCCCACATGCGCTCAACGGAAGTCGCCGGCGTGGTCGGTCGCCCATTCGCGGAACGTGCGCGCCGGCGCTCCGGTGACGTCTTCCACCGTGGGCGCGACCAGCTCCGGTTCCGTCACGAACCTGGCCCAGGCGTCGAGCGCGCCATCCACGAACGAGAGGTCGCCCCAGGCGGTGAGCAGCTGCTGCCGCGCGGCCTCGGGCGAGATCTCCTCCCAGCGCAGCGGGCGGCCGATCGCCTCGCCGATGGTATGCACCTGCTCGACCTGGGTCAGCGTCTGGGGCCCGGTCAGGAGATATTTCGCCCCGCCATGGCCGTCGCCGGTGAGCGCGCGAACCGCCACGGCCGCGATGTCCTGCTCATGAACCAGCGACCTGGCCGCCGCGCCATAGGGCCAGCGCACGACACCGTCGGCGCGGATCCGCGGCGCCCACATCAGGGTGTTGGTCGCGAACCCGCTGGGTCGCAGGAAGGTCCACTCCAGTCCGGACTGCTCGATCAAGCGCTCGATGTCGGCGTGGAACTGGTTGATCGGATCGCTCTGCTGTTCGAGGTCATCGCGCACGCCGGCCGATGAGAGGTAGACGATGCGGCGCGCGTGTTTCCTGACCGCATCCAGGACCGCGGGCGCGGCCTCGGCCGTGAGGAAGGGCCAGACCAGGAACACGGCCCCGACCCCGTCCAGGCACGGGCCCAGTGTGCCCGGCTCGGACAGGTCGCCGCGCACGACCCCGACGCCGTCCGGCAGGCCGGCGGCCTCGGGGTTGCGGACCAACGCACGGACATCAGCCCCTGCGCCAAGCAGTTGGGACACAACCTGTCGACCGACATTGCCGGTCGCCCCGATAACCAGGATCAAGCCTTGCACAGTCTTCATCAGACATCCCTCGACTTCAGCAGCGCCCGCTCACGCGACCGCATGGCGACCGGCTCATCGACCTGCCCCGCGCGCCGGCGCAGCGCAGCGACCGTCAGCGCCAGCACCAGCAGCACAACCGCCCCGATCGCGTCAGTTGGCGGGTCACCCACTCGGAGGTGGGCGACGATAGCCCCGACCATCGTCGCGGCGAGCCAGAGGCCGGCGAGGATGGTCAGCCGGGGGTACTTGAGCCCCGCCAGCATGCCCGTGGCGCCGACGATCTCCACCAGCCCGGTCAGTAGCCAGAACCAGGAGGCTATCTGCAAGTGCTCGCGCATCTCCTCGAGGCCGCCGTTCAGCTTCGAGACCGCGGAGAACAGGAACATCACGGCCAGGACGACCTGCAGCGCGATCGCCAGCCAGAGGGCTCGCGCGCGAGTCTTGTGAGCAGGTACGCGCTCAGCGGGCCGACCAATCACAGGCGGCCAATGGCGATTTGCCCCGTCCGAGCGGGCACCAGGGTTCATTTCCGACATGCTGTCCTCCATCCAGGTGACTGTTGGTCCTACCACGAGTATCGAGCCGAAGCAGTCCCACCAACATCGGTCACGAGTGCAGGTCGGAACCTGTCCATCGGGACAGGTCGCCGACTGTCCCCTTGCCCGAGGCGGGCGCACCCTTTCGCGGGGGACACTCTGAGGCGTCGAGCTTTCTTGGATGAGGCGGATAAGGAGAGTGGTAGCCATGCGAGTGGTGCAGGCAACGCGGTTCGGGGGCCCCGAGGTGCTAGTGACGAGCGAGGCGCCGGACCCGGTCGCCGGGCCGGGGCAGGTCGTGGTCGACGTATCCGTCGCGCCAGTCCTGTTCGTCGACACGCAGATCCGGCGTGGTTGGGGTGGCGAATGGTTCACGGTGAAGCCGCCGTACGTGCCGGGCGTCGGGGTGGCCGGACAGGTGCTCTCCGTTGGGGAGGGTGTGGATCCTGGCTGGGCCGGCCGGCAGGTCGTCACCGACACCGGCGAACGCGGCGGTTACGCCGAGCGGGCCGTGGCCCCGGCCGAGGGGCTGATCCAGGTGCCGGACGGGCTGGGCCTGCCCGAGGCGGCGGCGCTCCTGCACGACGGCCGCACCGCGCTGGGCCTTGCCGAGGGGGCCCGGATCCGGCCGGGGGAATGGGTGCTGATCACGGCGGCGGGTGGCGGTCTCGGCAGCCTGCTGGTGCAACTGGCGCACGCGGCCGGCGCACGGGTCATCGGGGCCGCCCGCGGCCAGCGGAAGCTGGACCTGGCCCGGGAGCTGGGCGCCGAGGCCGCGGTCGACTACTCCGAGCCGGACTGGCCCGAGCAGGTGCGCGAGGCGACCGGTGGTCCGGGGCCTGACGTGGTCTTCGACGGCGTCGGCGGGCAGATCGGCCTGGCCGCGTTCGAGATCACGGCGCGTGGCGGCCGGGTCTCGGCGCACGGCGCGCCCAGTGGCGGGTTCGCGGAGATCGACCCGCGAGAGGCGGAACGGCGTGGGGTGACCGTGCGCGGGATCCAGCATGTACAGTTCTCGCCCGCGGACGGGAAGCGGCTGATCGAGCGGGTGCTGTCCGAGGCGGCGGCGGGCCGAATCAGACCGGTCATCGGGCAGACCTTCCCGCTGGAGCGGGCCGCCGACGCGCACGCCGCGATCGATGCCCGCGGCGTCATCGGAAAAACCCTGCTGCTGATCTGATGGCGCCCGCCCGAGCCGGCACCTCGTGCAGGTCTCCTACGACCGCCACCGCCAATCGCCAACGAGCACTGCCCCCATACCCGATCTCAACTGAAAGGGAACGATGACGTCCACGAATGCCCCGCAACCGGTTCGGCCGCTCCCCGCGTGGTTCGACGACGCCAAGCTTGGCATCTTCATCCAC
>JACCZL010000002.1 GCA_013695975.1 Chloroflexota bacterium | reverse complement strand
ATCGAGAGGAGGCCCGGTTCGCCAGGTCTCTTGGGGCACGGGGCCCCAGGGGAAGCAGCCCCTCCGCCAGCCCACGCCCCTGGTGCAGCTCAGCTGTGCGGTGCCGTCAGTTCGAGTTGGATACCGTCCGGGTCCTCAAGCATCATCACGTACAGGCCGAAGTCAGGCCCGAGGTCCACGATCTCGCCGTGGGTGACCCCACGCTCGTCCAACAACCGCGCGGCCGCCTCGATGTCCCCGCGGCTCCCAACGCTGAGCGCGAGATGATCCAGCCCCACGCGGTTTGGGTCGAAGCGGTCGCTCACACTCACCCGAGCGGTATCCGGGCCGGTCCGGAGTCCCAAGAGAAGCGTCCCGTTGCTGACGAGCACCCCGTCGGGGAACTCCATCGCCACCTGGAAGCCGAGCAGCTCGGTGTAGAAATCGCGGGAGCGGGCGGGGTCGGTCACGGTGAGGCGGATGTGATGGGCGGCCCCGGTCTGCGGGTGCGTCGCCATGGCACTAACCCTCCTTGAGCATACGCGCGTCGGGACGGGCCCACTCTACGCCTGAATCGCTGGGTTGTCAATTCCCTTCACACCTCGTCAGAGCTGTCGGTACACCTACCCGCCGAATCGCTGTCCCGGACGAGCACCGGTCATTCGATACGTTGATGCGAAATTCAAGATCGTTGGCATGATAGTTGCAATTCGAGTCCGGCCTGCGACCGATCGCAGGCCGAATTCACCCATAAGGAGCGATGATGCAGTCGAACGACACGACCGAGACAACCGCCACGTACCTCAAGATGATGGAGGCGGTCCCGACGCAGGTGTACCTAGGGGCCGCCCTCGGCAGCATCGCACTGTCGGCGCTCCTTCGCCTGGTCGGGAAGAAGGATGCCGCCGTCTTCGTTGGCCAATGGCCACCGACGTTCATCCTGTTCGCCCTGGCCTTCAAAGTCCTATACCCCAGCCACGAGAACGTGCTCCACGATGGTCACGAGGCGGTCCAGCAAGCGTCCGACTTGGTCGGCGCCGGCCGCTAACGTCGGTCCGGCCGCAGCCCAGTGGCGAGGCGGCGTCTCTGCGCCAGGAGGTGAGCGTCATGCAGGCAGACGGCGTACCCCCGACGGTCACGCTGTATCAGAAGCTGACCGCCACCTGGGTCGCTCAGGCGATCTCTGTGGTCGCCAAGCTCGGCACGGCCGATGCGCTCGCGGACGGGCCGAAAGGGGTCGATGAGCTCGCGGTCGCGGCGAACGCCCACGCCCCGGCCCTGTACCGTATCCTGCGCGCGCTGGCGAGCGTCGGCATCTTCGCCGAGGAGGAGGACGGCCGCTTCTGCCTCACCCCACTGGCCGAGCCGCTCCGGAGCGACGCCCCGGGCTCCGTGCGCTCCTTCGCCATCATGCTCGGCGAAGAGTGGAGTTGGCGGCCGTGGGGGCAGCTCCTGCAGAGCGTGACGACCGGGCAACCCGCCTTCGAGCACACCTACGGGACGGGCATCTTCGCGTACCTGGCCGATCGCCCCGATGCCGGCGCCATCTTCGACGCGGCCATGACGAGCCGGAGCGGCCCGGACGCCGACGCGGTCACCGCTGCCTACGACTTCTCGGCGTTCCGGACCGTCGTCGACGTCGGCGGCGGACGCGGCGCCTTGCTCGCCGCCATCCTGCGCACCAATCCCGATGTGCGCGGGATCCTCTTCGACCAGGCCCACGTCATCCCCGGGGCGCGGCAGTATCTCGACGCCGCCGGACTCGGACAGCGCTGCGAGCTCGTCGCGGGGGACTTCTTCGCGTCCGTCGTGGCGGGCGGGGACACCTACGTCCTCAAGTGGATCGTCCACGACTGGGACGACGAGCGCGCGCTCCGCATCCTGGAGCGGTGCCATCGGGCGATGCCGGCCACGGGCCGGCTCCTCCTGGTCGAGACGGTCATCCCGCCCGGCAACGACCCTTCCTCCGGCAAGCTGGCGGACCTGGCCATGCTGGTCTGGACCGGCGGCCAGGAGCGCACCGAGGCCGAATACCGCGCGCTCCTGGCGGCGGCGGGCTTCGAGCTGACGAAGGTAGTCCCGACGCGGTCGTCGCTGAGCGTGGTCGAGGCCGTCCCCCGCTGACCGACGTCGGCGGACTCCGAGCTTCTGAGCGCTGCTCTCTAGTTAGGCTGCGCAAGCGCGTCTTCTGGACGCCGATCGCCTACCGGGCCTCGGAGAGGGCCGGCTACCCTATCGTATCCACGAGGGAGGTCGAGCGCATGCGAGGCCGGCGCAACCCGCAGATCACCATACCCTGATCCCTCAGGTCAGGGCCTGCACTCATCGACTCCCCGAGCGAAGCAGGCCTCCCACGCAGGGATCTCCCCGACCCGCGGAGCTAACTGAACTGGAGCAGGACGTCGCCGTCCAAGACCTCCGGCGGGTTGGCTGACGCCTGCAAGTTCTGCCTGATCCAGTCGCGGGCCACCTGGACGGACTTCTCCGTGCTGGCCTTGTCCCGGCAGATGGTCACGCTGACCCCACCCTCTTGCGTTCGCACCAGCGTGTAGGCCACGAAGCCGGGGACACCGCGCATCGCCTGCTCGAGGGTCGCCTCCACACTCCCGTGCTTGCGCTCGAACTCCTCGAACAGCTCCGAGGCGCCCGGACCCGAGTACCGCCGCACGACCGCATGCATCTCGCACCTCCTGGGGCGTGGTGACCGAGCCGGCCTCCGGCTCAGACGCCACCACCATACGCCTCAATCGCTGCGCTGTCAAATCCGCGACAGTGACCAGCAGCTCCCACTCCCCACCATACCCCTTGACTTTCGGGTGCTAGTCAGATAATCTGGCAAGATAAGATGCATTATGTGCAGAGATCGGCGCTGACCGCCAGGAGCCCCTTCCTTGGGCCCGGCCTGCTAAGTACTGGTCCCCGCAAGTCGGTCACCGGTTAGGCAGCGTCGGCGAGGGGCGGGGCATCGGCCGTCAGGGCGGCATCGACCTTGGCGAGGATCTTGTCGAAGGAGCGCCCGGTCCAGCGGAAGGGATGGGCGATCTCATTCCACTCGGCGATGAACTGGAGGATGGCGCGCTGGAGGGCGAGCAGGTCCGCGAAGTTGGGCGAGCGGAGGCGCTTGCGGCGGAGGATGCCGAACCATTGCTCGACCGGGTTCATCCAGGAGCAGTGGATCGGGGTGAAGTGGGCGACGAAGCGCGGGTGAGTCGCGAGCCACTGCTGGACGAGTTGACCATGATGGACCGAGACGTTGTCGGCGAGCAGATGGATGGCCGTGATCGTCGACGGCACCGCTCGGTCGAGGTGCTCCAGGAGGGCGAGATACTCCACCTGGCGCTTTCGACGGGCAGTCACCCCGGCGACCTGACCGGTGCGGGTATCGAGCGCCGCGAACAGGTGGGTGGCCCCAGCCCGGCGGTACTCGTGTTCGACCTGGACCGGCCGACCCGGGCGGGCCGGTCGGGTCGGCACGCGGCGCGGGCGTGGCTGGAGCGAGGTCATCTCGTCGAGGCTGAGGACCGCCTCGTGGGGGGCCAGCGGGCGGGTCAGCAGATCGGCCACCGCCCGGACGTGGGCAGCGAACGCGGCGTCACGCGGGGTGCGGGGGTGCAGCCAGACGTGGTGCCGCCAGGGCTTCAGCTGCTGGGCGGCCAGGATCCGCCGGACCGTCTGGGGCGAAATCGACGCCACCACCTCCTCGCGGACGAGCTGCCGCGCCAACTCGGCCCCGTCCCACTGGCTGAGTGAGCGGCCGGCCTGCTCAGGCAACTCACAGGCCCGATGGACCAGGTGCAGCGCCACCTCAGGGGGAAAAGGTCCGCGGCCGACCAGACCGCGGACGATCCTGCAGGGCGCCGTGCCCGCCGGCGCGATAGCGGTCCACCCAGGTCCGCACGACGTTCCGGTCCACCCCCACCTGCCGCGCGATCCGATCCAGCGGCACTCCCTCGGCGGCCAGCACCACGATCCGCGCACGCCGGGCCACCCCGACCGCCACCGTCGTCCGTCGCGCCAGCGCTTCGAGGGCCGCTCGCGCCGCCCCGGTCATCTCCACAACCCGACCGCTACGTGGTCCCGACATCACACCACCTCCGACTGAAATCGTGGGATCATACGCCCGCTCACACCCGCGCTGTCAACCGCTGAGACATTTCTGTGGACCAGTACTAAGGACCCGATCCCAGAGAGACGCACGCGCAACGCTCCAGCGGTTCGATTATATGGCCGAACTGTCGGCCCGACCAGCTTTGCCAAACTCTCCTCGTTGATCGGTCTTGCGCGCCTCTGGTATGGTCCGAGTCGGCGCTTCGCGCACGGACCATGCTGACATCTTCGACGCCCGCGTCTCCGATCAACAGACGCCGCTCTGGCGTCGGACGGCTTTACCGCTCCGCCGATGCGGCCGCGCTGGGGCTTATCCTCCTCTGCGGCCTGCTCGCTCGCGTCGTGCTGGTGTACGGGGCGCCGGTCTTCATCATGAAGGATAGCCAGAGCTACTTCCTGCCTGGCTGGGACCTGGCCCACGGGCTACCGTTCGACCTGGAGCTGCGCCGGACGCCCCTCTACTCGTGGTTTGTCGCGCTCGTGCTGCGGGTATTTGGAGACCAGCTCGTGCCGCTCGCCATCGTCCAGCACGGGCTCGGGCTGATCACCGTGGCGGGGACCTACTGGCTCGGGCGGGCCGTCTTCGGGCGGGGGGTCGGCCTGGCGGCCGGGCTCCTCACTGCCCTCGCCGGACCGCTATTGTTGTTCGAGCATTATGTCATGCCAGAGGCGTTATTCACCTGTCTCCTGGTGCTCGGGGTCGGCGCCCTGGTGGCCGGGCTCAGGCTAGGCCGGCTGCGCTGGTACTTCCTTGGGGGCTTGCTGCTCGGTCTGGCCGCGCTGACCCGACCGGCCGCGCAGCTCGCCCTGCTGGCGCTGCCAGTCGTCGCGCTCGCCATGCGTCGCCCATTGCGCGGGGTGGCGGTCTCGACCGCCCTGGCCGTGGCCGGCTTGGCGACAGTGGTCACCCCCTGGATGCTGGCCGTCTACGCCGACTACGGCGTGGTTTCGACTGGAGCGACCGTTGGCGAGCCACTCATCTTCCGCACCGTCCACCAGGATCGCGGTTTTCGGCTGCCCGACCCCAGGCTGACTCCCTTCTCTGACGATGCGCGCAACCAGGCCCGTCGGACGGTCCTCGAGATGGCCGCCAAGCGCGAGAATCCCAGCGCGATGGTCCACCGACTCCGGCGAGACCTCAAGCTGTCGCAGCCGGCCGCGGACGTCGTTCTTCGCGACGTGGCGCTGGAGATCATTGGGGACCAGCCGCTTTACTATGCTTGGAGTACGGCCCGACTGACCGGGGCGCTCTTCCTCGGTCGTCACGAGGCGCTCAGCTATAGCTGGACGACGCGACGCGACCGGGCCGGCGAGGACACCCTCGAGAACTGGCAATCGGTCGACCGGGTCCGGCAGTTGATCCAGCCGGCCTCCCCGACCCAGCGGGCGGCCTACGGATGGGTCGATCGGGTCGTCAACGTCTTCCAGCCCTCGCGGCTGAGCCTCCCGATCGGGGTGCTGTTCGCGCTCGGGATGCTCGGCTGCGTCCTGCGCCCGCGCTGGCGGGCCGGTCTCCTGCTCGGCCTGACTGCCCTGGCGCTGCTCCTGACCTGCACCCTCTTCTCAGGCGCCGTGCCCCGCTTCCGCTATCCGGCCGACCCGTTCATCCACACGGTCGCGCTCGGTGGCCTGGCCCTCTGCCTCGACGCGGCCAGGTCCCTCGCCGCTCGCCTCCGGTCGCGCCCATCTGCTCGGCTCGCCAAACGGGTGCCGGTCACCGCCGATCTGGTGGGTCGCTAGCCGCTGAGTATCAAGCTAACGCAATGTTGAACAGGGAAGGCTCCGACGGCGCTTGATCCTCAGGCGTCGACTGGGCGGCCGCCTCTGGATGGCCAGCGGATGGCGGTGTCCAGGAGAAAGATCGCGAGCGGCAGTCCGAAGACGACGAGCGACCGATAGGTCTGGAGGTACCAGAGGTTCGTCTCGCCGAAACCGAGCGCGGCGTAGAGTAGGAGCACTGCCCAGGAAAGGAGCACGGTCAGCCGGCTGAGTGGGGAGAAGGGAATCAGCGCCGCTGTGGCGAGGGCCCAGACCGCGTACCACGGCCAGAACCAGCCCGACGCGAGATAGAGCAGGGCCAACCAGACGGCGATCCAGCCTCGCAGCAGCCCGCCGAGCGACGTCGTCCCTCGCACGAGCGCCCCGAGCCAGACGAGCGCGACGCCGCCCCAGCCGACCAGGCGGACAACCGTGTTCGCCGTCTGGAGTGTCGGACTCCCCTCTGGGCCCCGCTCGCGGGCGAGCGCCTCCTCGTCGCTCTCGAGTCGCGAGGGCCGTTCGGCGGGACCGAGCGCACTCGACTCCAGGTAGCCGATCTGGCGCGAGCTTGGCTCCCAGACTCGTGACCAGCCGCCCTTTTCAGGGCCGACCACGAGGAGCTCGGTCCATTGCGGCAGCTCGGCGAGCGGGTCGGCCCGCTCATCTCGATCAGTGCGCAGCACAGCGGCGCGGTGGGTGGCGACCCACCAGCCACGAAACTGGAGCGGCACCTCGGTGTCGCGGCGGGTCTCGCCGAGGAGGACCCGGAGCTCGCCCAGCGCCAGCTCGCCGAGGCCGTTGGTGTATCGATCTGGGCCGACGCCCAGCGTCCCGACCTCGAGCGTCGCCGAACCCGCCCAGACCGGCCCGACGACGAGGCCGCCCAGCAGCGCTCCTAGCGCCGACGCTCCGAGGAGGAAGCGAGCACGTGCCCGCCAGCTCTCGAGCTGGCGGAGGACGAACATGCCGAGCAGCGGCAGGAGAGCCAGGGCGACCAGCTTGACCAGCCCCGCCAGCAACAGCGCCCCGACGGCCAGGATCGGGCGCTTTTCGACCAGCAGGGCGATCACCACGAGCACCAGCGCGCCCATCAGGAGGTCGTTGTGGCCGCTCAAGCCGGCCTCAATCACCACCAGTGGGCTCCAGCCGAACATGACCACGCCGGCCACCGCGGCGGCGGGTGCAGCGCCGGCAAGGAGTCGAGCGATTACGGCGCTGCTCAGCACGGCGCAGGCGCTCGCCAGGCCGCGGAACAGCAGCGCCGCGAGCCCAGGATCCTCTCCGGCGAGGCGGGCAAGCGGGGCGCAGAGTAGCGTCCAGAGTGGGCCGTAGAAGCTCGGGACGAACTTCCAGAAGACTTCGTCGTAGAACGGGTCACCCGGGTACTGGGCCGGTACTTCGAGATAGGGGTTGCCGTGATAGACGCCGAGGATGCGCCCGTAGAACACGTACGAATAGAGGTCGGTCGACAGCATTCGCGGCGACAGGAGCGCGAGCAACTGGAAGAGGAGCGCGAACGTCAGGGCAAGATTGCGAGCGGCCGCGGAACGCAGGCGGCTGGCGAGACGGATCGCGAGGAGATACACCGCGAAGAGCGTCGTTGCTAGCACGGCGAACCACGGCGCGGCCGCGGCATGGCGCCCGATTTTGAGGTCGGAGCTGGAGCGTTCGAGCGAGGTGAAAGGCGCGTTGAACGGCCAGCCGGCCGTTGGGAGCAGGGTCTCGACGTGGGTCGCGGTCGATGAGTCGAGGCGGCTCGCGACGGTCACCCACGGAACGTACAGCGCCAGGCTCAGACATCCGAGGGCGATCAGCCCGACGAGCGCCCGCCGCTCGTTGTCGGGAACGCCTACGGGTAGATCCCCCGCGTCAAGGTCGCCTCGGCCACCCTCCCGACCGCCAACATGTA